>JAUHZM010000142.1 GCA_030426005.1 Gammaproteobacteria bacterium | reverse complement strand
CTATCGTGCCTCGTTTGAACGCGAAGGAGTTGTGGTGGCGAAAACCGCGTACCGCATGGAAGATGAAAAAACCCAAGACAACTTCCTGGTACTAGTGAATGGCTCACGCTACGAAGGTAATCCGGGTTCACCCGATTATCGCGTGGTTGATTTCGAGAAGTACGCGATTCGCATTGAGCCAAAAAATCAGACCAAGCTCTATTTGCCGATTCGGTCTCGTTCGAATACTGAGCTCATAGAGTCAAACGACCCGAAACTTCGCAGTGAATGGTATTGGCGTATTGCTAAAGTATTCACCTTGCCAGTTCTCGCCATTTTCGCGTTGGCGCTGAGTCATGTTGACTCACGGCGCGGCAAGTCGACCGGTATGATACTCGCGTTCCTAGTGTACTTAACCTACACCAATTTGCTGGGTTACACCGTGGCCTTGGTTAAAAAAGGCCAGGCTACCAGTGGCACGCCGATCTGGTTGGTGCACGCCGCGTACTTCGTTCTGGCTTGTTACTGCTTATACCGTCGCAACTACAATCTGCCGCTAATACCGGAATTCCGTGTGCGCGCCGATAAATCGGAGGCTCGTTAATATGCGCATACTCGATATGTACATCGGCAAGATTTTGCTGCGGCACATCATGGTGACTATTATCGTCTTGCTCGGTCTTTTCACCTTCGTCAGTTTTATTGACGAGTTGAGCGACTTGGATCGAGGTAGTTACGGGATTATGCAAATCTTACAGCACGTCGTGCTGAGCATTCCGAAGACCTTGTACGAAGTATTTCCGATGGCCGCACTTATCGGTTCGATACTCGGCTTGTCTACCCTGGCGCGCGATTCGGAATTGATTGTGATGCGCGCCGCTGGTGTGTCAATTCAACGTATCGTGTTCTCGGTGGTCAAGGTGGGCATATTGCTTGCGGTGATCGCAATGATCATGGGCGAGGTTGTGTCACCCTACACCGAAACTCGAGCCTTGGAAGTAAAGGCCGAGTCGATTCAGAACAAAGGTGGTCGCAAAGGCAATTTCGGTGTTTGGATGCGTGACGATAATACTTACGTGAATATCGGCGAAGTATTACCTGACCTGACACTGCTGAATATCAAAATTTTTGAGTTTGATAACCAGAACTATTTACGCTTTCTTTCTACCGCCAAACAGGGTGAGTACAACCAGGATAATCAGCGTTGGGTTTTGAAAGGCCTACGGCGCACCATGATTAACGATCAGAGTTCGGCCGCGGATGAGGTCAACGCTGCGTACTGGAGTACGGTGGTAGAACCTGAAATATTGCGCGTGTTCCAAACCAAGGCGGATCAATTGTCGATTTGGCAACTCCGCAATTACATTTCGCACTTAAAATCGAACAAGCAAGATACATCCAGCTATGAACTGACCTTTTGGTCTAAGATCGTGACGCCGTTTGCGACGCTGGTCATGCTGATTCTGGCTGTGCCATTCGTGTTTAAAGAAGCGCGTAGCGGTAACCTAGGGCGCAGCTTGTTCTTCGGCATTATGATTGGACTTGGCTTTTTTATTCTCAATCAAGCGTTTAGTTACTTTGTGACTTTGTTCAGCATTCCACCGATGCTCGGCGCAGCCTTGCCAACCCTGTTGGTCTGCGGGCTTAGTATCTTCATGATACGCCGTATTGTCTGACCTAGTTTGAGTTGGGTTTATGGTGCACGATCTGAGTGTTGCTCAGAATGTCGTGCCAGGCACGTTGGCGGCGATTCAATAGTATCCAGGTAAAGCCCAGACCGAGAGCTGCCCAGGAGAGAGCGGCAAATACGCAGCGCTTAATGGCCAGAGGCCAGTCCACAAACTTACCATCGGGTTTGATCAGATACAGGCTCCACGCTTTCATGCCCGGTGTTTGACCGCCGTGCGTCCAAAACCAGCCAAAGTAAAAAACACTGACCGCGACGGCGTTGATGGCTACCAGCAGACTGCCAATAAGCTTACCTGTAGCATTTAATGTTGGCGCTGTGTCGGCGGTAGCGATTTGCATCAGTGCGTCGGGAGCGAGCACGAATTTGAATAATGCGGCAATTAACGCCGACGACAAAAAGACCAGACTGAACAACAGTAATCCGTCGTAAATCATGATTAATAGACGTTTAAAGAATCCCACAGTTCGCATGGTCTGGCTCTCGGTCAGGTTAGTCTCTGGCGGTATTAGTTATCCACCGGATTAGTGAGTTGTACACAGTAATTAAAATCACTACAAATTATTGCAGATTAGTGAATGTAGTTAGTAATGATTGTAATAAGGTGTCTATAAGTGATTGATATATAATGATTAATTTAATTGATTAAATTTTAATCAATTGCGCCTAGCTGTGATACTTTATGCATCAGGCTCAGGTTGTTCACAAAGTTATCCACAGTTTTTGTGGATAACTGAATCGCCTTATCTCACTGCTCGCTGACTATACACAAAGCCGTTTTGTTGGCAAGTATAAATGGCTATCAATTGTGTTCGGTTATCCAGTGAATCCATGCTCGCCAGAGCGGAGTGCCGTGATGAATGATTCTGTTTGGATTGTCCTTACACGGCGATTGAAGTTTTGCGGTATGTTCGATAAATTGGTGGTCGGGGATAGTTATTTCGAACACCTCTAGCAAATACCGCATTGGGTCGCTCGCTGCAGCGTCCAAGGATACCAAGACCTAACCTTCTTACACATTGGAGAGATATTATGGGTGAATCAACTTTTCACTACTTAGACAAAGCACTTTCTCAAGTTCGAGATCTCGGACTGATGCCGGAGAAGGTCGATGAAGCCCCGGTCGTCTCTCTATTGCAAAGGCTGGCAGATATTGATGAAGCCAAAGTCGTGGCCATTGCTCGAACGCTGACGCAAGCGTCTGTGTTCAATGAAATTGTGCGCGAGCAAGTGTCTGAAATGCGAGTTGGTGAACGTTATGAAAACATCACCGAATCGTTTAACTCGATTCGCAGCGATGCAAAACGTATGGTTGATCAGTTGGAAGATGGCAAGGTCGATACCTTTGAGCGCATCAATAATGTCTGGATGAAGGTTACTCGCGGTGATATCGCGTCGAGATTTGATGACATTAAAGAAACCTATCTTGAGGTCGCGGAAGATTCGCGTGAACAAATCGAACGAGAGCAGGTGATTCTTGAGGCTTATCAGGATTTTCGTGGTGCGATCAAACAATCCGAGATTTACGCTCTAGATGTTCTAAAGCAGGCGGAAGCAATTTGGAACTCGGCGAAAGGCGCTTTGGAGCAGACGAACACGACGGTTGAAAATTACGCCGGTGAAGATATGACGGAGCGCGCCAAGCTCGAACTAGCGCGAGATGAACGTATGCGCGACTTTCAGGATGCAGAGGACCGTTACCAGGTTGCGAAAGATATCTCTGACAACCTCACGGTGAGTTATAACACCTCAGAAGTCATCATGGCGCGTCTAATGCAGACCAATAGCGCTAAGCAACGCGTTTATAAGCAAGCGATCACGTTTTTTGGCACCAACGAATCCGTACTGACGGCATTGACGGCCTCGTTTACCGGCTTGTTCGGCTTGCATGAGAGTACGCAGACTCTGGAAGCTATGAAAGAGGGCGTGTCTAAAAGCCTGGAAGACTTGGCCGATATTGGCGGCAAAGTGCAAGAAGCGGCAGTTCGCGCTGGTTATGGACCAACAATTCGCGCCGACGCAGTCAAGAAGCTGGTCGACTCAGTGGTTAATTTCCAGGAGCGTTCGCGTGAAATTATCGATGAGATGCGCGTTCTTTCGACTAAAAATGCTGAGGAGATTCGTGACTCTGTTGAAGATGGTAAGCAGCGTATGGCGAAAATTATTCAGCGTGGTGGCTCCTTGCCGTTAGCACATAAATTCTAATTTATCGCCAACACAGGTTACTTGATTATGGCTGAGAAACACGCCGCGGCGCCGTTGGAAGACATCATGGTGGCCATGGATGTGGTGGATAATTTGCGCCACCAACAGACCTTGGTAGACCGCGAGCTTGATGGTGAAGCGCGGCGTGAACGATTGCTCGAGCGCTTGCGTACTATGTACGCAGCTCAGGGGATTGATGTGCCAGATCATGTGTTGCAGGAAGGTATTGCAGCGCTGGAAGAGGAGCGCTTTAAGTACGAGCCTGTGCCAAGTAGTTGGCGAACCAAGGTGGCGCACATTTGGATCAGTCGTGGACGTTGGGGCAAGCCGGTCGGGTTTTTAGCCGTAGTTGGTGCAGTATTTTACAGTGTGTATTTCGTCACCGACGTGCTACCCGAGCGCAAAATGCTGGTTGGTTTGCCAACTCAGATTGATCGGGTAGTCACTGAGATCAATCAAACCGCTAAAGATGCCGCAGTTGCTGCTGACGCAGAGACACTCGCGAATAATGCCTTACGTGCGATCGACTCAGGCAATACTGAGATTGCACAGTCCATTCTCGCGAACTTGCAGGATTTGGAAGCTAATTTGAAGCGCAGTTACGACATACGCGTGGTTGCTCGGCCAAATCAGAATTCTGGAATCTGGCGTCGACCGCCGAACAACTCAACTGGACGTAACTACTACTTGATCGTGGAAGCAATCGGCGCCGACAAGCAACCGGTTGAGCTATTGATTTTCAATCAAGAGAACAATCAGGCTAAACGAACCAAAATCTGGGGTTTGCGGGTCGATGAAGCGACCTTCATGGCTGTGGCGGCCGATAAAAAAGACGACGGCATTATTCAAAACAACATCGTGGGGCGCAAACCGGTCGGAGTCTTGGAACCCGAATACCGCATTGCGACCAGCGGCGCAACCATCACGGAGTGGTAATATGTGGACGGGGCCTCGAGCACTAAGCTCGATTGATGAGAGTTTGCAATCCATCCGCAATGATGTCGTGCGACTCGACAATGAACTCAAACAGCTAACACATCGGCAAGGAGGACTGCAACGTCAGCGAGTTCAGCTGCTCAATGACATTGCCGAAGTGCGCCTGTCGGCCTTAGATATTGGTGAGTTAAAGGCAAATTTCCGCAGTGCGGATCAACAAGCGTTGGATATATTGTCGCAGCGTGATGTGGCAATTGCGGAAATCGATGACAGTGTTGCCCAGCATCATCAGGAAGTGCTGGCCGCTGAGTCTCGTCGAACTGGTTTGCTGGAAGCGGTAAATCAAAAGTCACAGGCACTGGCTGACATTGAAGCGGAGGTCCAGTCTGCATTGGAAAAGGATGCCGAGTACCAGACGCAACTTGCACAAGCGCGACAAGCTGAATCCATTGCCCAGCAGGCGGCGCAAAAAGTGGAGCAAGCACGCACTGACATGGCCGAAAAAGCGGAGCCGTATCAGACTGATAAACTGTTTATGTATCTCTGGGAACGACACTTTGGGACCCCAGATTACTCGGCAAATTTGTTGTCGAGATTTATGGATTCCTGGGTCGCACGCCTGATCGGCTATGAATCAGCCCGAGTTGATTATTGGAATTTGACCGCCATTCCAGAGCGGCTTCTGGCGCATGCCACGGGAGTCCAGGAAGCCGCGGATATCGAGTTTGAGGCAGTCCAGGCAATCGAAAAGCAGCATCTGCAGGCGGCTGGTGCGGAATCGGTTGAAACGGAGTTACAGGAACTGCGCGCTGAGGTGGATGCGCAAGACGATCATATCGAAGCCTTGGAAACCCAGTTGAATACTTTGGTGTCTCAGCGTGATGCGTTTATTACCGGTGCTGATGAGTACATGCAGCGTTGTTTGGCGACCCTGCGAAGCGCGATGGAGCAGGCTGATCTGGCTTCTGTGAACAGCTATGTGCGCGAGACAAGTTCCTCAGTGGATGATATTCGTCTGGACGAAATTCATCGTGTGGACCGCCAGCTGTCGGAGTTGAAAGGCGATTTGGCAGACGTGCGTGCTATGCATGAGCGCCGGCTCGAGAAACTTAAAGAACTTGAGAAAGTGCGACGGGATTTTAAAAATTCACGTTTCGATGATGTGCGCTCTGGATTCGACAACGAAACGCTGATTGCCACCGTTTTAGGTCAATTTATTCAGGGGCTAGTCTCGGGTTCTGACGTGTGGCGAGTAATACAACGCCATCAACGCTATCGAGATATCGGTGCGTCACCGGATTTCGGTAGTGGCGGACTAGGGCAAATTGGCGACATTTTATCCGATGAGCTGTTGCGCGGAAGCCGACGGTCGCGTCGTTCACGATCTACCTGGCATTGGCCAAAGCCGCGTCGTGGCGGCGGCGGATTCAATTTTCCGTCCAGAGGTGGCGGCGGTGATGGTGGCGGGTTTACCACCGGTGGTGGATTCTAATGATCTTGTTCAAAATAAAAAAGCCGACCCAGTTAGAGTCGGCTTTTTTTTGCATCAGGTCTTGAGGGCCTTAGCCAGCGAAGTTGCTCGCAGCAAACTCCCAATTCACCAGTTCCCAGAAGTTCTTAAGGTACTCTGGGCGGGCGTTACGATAATCAACGTAGTACGCGTGCTCCCAAACGTCCACCGTTAGTAGCGGGGTCACAGTTGGATCAGTGATTGGTGTGTCAGCGTTGCTGGTATTAACGATTTCCAGTGAACCGTCGGCGTTCTTAACCAACCAAGTCCAGCCCGATCCGAAGTTGCCACCAGCGCTGGCAGTGAATTTATCTTTGAAATCCGCAAATGAGCCAAATGCTGCATTGATAGCTTCAGCCAGATCGCCGCTTGGCTCACCGCCGCCATTCGGACTCAGGCTGTGCCAGTAAAAAGTGTGGTTCCAGACTTGCGCGGCATTGTTGAATAAACCGCCTTCGCTGCTGCGAATGATTTCTTCCAATGACTTGCCAGCATGGTCGGTGCCTTCGATCAGGCCATTCAAGTTGTTTACGTAAGCTTGGTGGTGCTTGCCATAATGATAGTCAATGGTTTCCGCAGAAATGCGTGGCGCAAGCGCGTCGCGCGAGTAAGGTAGGGCTGGTAATTCAAATGACATTTAACACTCCTAAAATAATCGTCAAATAACAGGGTTTCTATATGGCGATAGTTTGACCATAAACAAGTGTCGCGAGTGTATCACAGGGGCAATCACGGTGAGATACACATATACTCAAAACTCGTCGCAGTATAAATTGTGCGAGGCGTGCCATACAGTATCGATAAAATGTAATATACTTACATTATATTAAGCGGTGCGTGCCACGACTCGCGTTGTTGGTGCGATAATTCGCCAAGTGCGACAATAAACGAACATATTTACTCGGTTCACAATGAAAGATAATTACAAAATTAAGAACCTCAACCGAACTAAGATCATTGCAACCATTGGCCCCTCTTCATCGGATGTGGCGGTGTTGGAGAAATTGATCCTGAATGGGTGCAGCGTTTTTCGGATAAATTTTTCTCACGGTTCGCATGAATCGCATGGGCAGTCCATTGCGAACATTCGTGCTGCCGCAGCCAAGCTCGGTCAGAATGTCGCCATTCTTGGTGATTTGCAGGGGCCTAAGATTCGCATTGGTGCGATTCAAGGTGACTCATTTCCTTTGCATGAAGGTCAGGAATTGTTGCTGGATTCAGATATTCCGGATGATGCCGGTAGCCCCGAAGGTGTCAGCTATGTTTGCAATACGTTGGCTGAAAGCTGTGGACCTGGGCGCGTGTTGATGTTGGACGATGGGCGTGTGCAACTAGAAGTGCAGTCGGTCAGCGGCAATGCGATTCAAACCAAAGTGATTGCTGGAAGCAAATTGTCTTCGCGCAAAGGCCTCAATTTAAAAGGCGGCGGCTTGGCTGAAGATGCTCTGACCCCGAAAGATATGCGTGACATGGCGTTCGCGGCGAAGCAGGATCTGGAATACATCTGTGTGTCATTTCCATCCTGCGCGCAGGACATGCTGGACGCGCGTGAAAAACTGGATGCCTTGGGATGCAGTTC
>JAUHZM010000391.1 GCA_030426005.1 Gammaproteobacteria bacterium | reverse complement strand
GCGCTGTATTCAGAGCTGGTTGCCAAAGAAATGGGCATGTATGAAAATGATCCATACAGTGATTTGGGCCGTTTGAAAGCCGAGTTGTTCCGGGCAGTGAGGTTGGTGGTCGACACCGGCTTACACAGCAAGGGCTGGAGCCGTCAACAAGCAATTGACTACATGGCCGCCAATTCCGGCTTGTCGATGAATAATATCACCTCCGAGGTGGACCGCTATATCTCTTGGCCGGGCCAAGCCTTAGCGTACAAAACCGGTGAGCTAAAAATCTGCGAATTACGTGCACGTGCCGAACAGGCACTTGGCAATGAGTTCGATATCCGCGCCTTCCATGACAAATTGCTGGAGAACGGTGCCATACCGCTCTCCTTGCTGGAGTCAATTATGGACGAGTGGATTGCGGCGCAACAAGACGCGGCTAAATCCTGATCGACGTAGACTATTGGTCGAGCAGTTCAGCGTCTAAGGTACGTTGGACTGCTCGATACATCGCATTGCGCTGAACTTTAAATTCATCACTGGTCGCAACCGGCCAGTTGCCATTCGTTGCAATTACCAGATCACGGTTTGGATCAATAAAGATACCCTGGCCGAAAATACCCTGCGCTGCGAAGCTCCCATCGTCGTAGGTCCACCACTGGTACCCATAGCCGAAGCCTTCTCGACCAATGTCGGCCTGCTTACTCCCAGCGCGCTCAAACCAGCCCACGGGCACAATTTGTTTCCCTTCAATTTGACCGCCGTTGAGAGCAAACACGCCAAAGCGGGCGTAATCTCGCAAGCGCGCTGACATGCAACACCCGGCTATCTCAAAACCGCCGGCGTTCAATACCCAGATCGCATCTGATTCCATGCCAAGTGGCTGCCAAATCTTTTCGCGTAAGTAGTCAGATAGTTTCTTGCCCGTCGCCTGAGCAACTAATACACCAATCAAGTTGGTCTCGCCGGTATTGTATTGCCAACGACTCCCAGGCGCCGCATCACGCTGTTTGGTTTGCATATAACTGATAACAGGATCAATTCCATTCACCGGTTTTTGTTCCCCAAACTTCGCTACGTCTGAGTTTGGGTCAGCGTAATCCTCATTCCATTGCACGCCTGAACGCATAGTCAGCAACTGCTCCACGGTAACCCCGTCATAGCCACTGCCTTTGAGCTCAGGAATATAGCGCGTAATCGGTGTGTCGAGACTCTCGATGGCGCCGTCCTGAATGGCTGCACCAACCAAGGTGGAAGTGAATGACTTGGCCACCGAGAACGAGGTCCATCGCTGCTCAGGACCGTAATCCAAGCCATAACGCTCCAGCCGAACTTTGCCATGCTGCAGTGCAATAATTCCAGCAGTTTGCTGGTCTTGCATATAACGATCTAGGTCGAATGGTTGACCGTCCGCAGCCAAAATAGTGAGTGGTTTACCATCGGCGAGTTCCTTGACATGGTCGGCACGCTTGATGACACGGTGCGGCGCGATTTTTTCCATGATTCGAAACGCTAGTGATCGTTGCGGTGAACTCCAGAACAGAATGCTTTTGTCCTGCGGAAAACTGGCCGGATCGACACTGGAATCAGCCAACGCCACATCTTGACCGGCACAACAGAGCAAACTGATGATTAACAG
>JAUHZM010000141.1 GCA_030426005.1 Gammaproteobacteria bacterium | reverse complement strand
GGGTGGCTTAGTGTGTCGGTACTTGATCGAAAGTGGTGCGTATGCCGAACGACCTTGGTTTCGGCAAATCAAGCAGTTGATCACCATGGGAACGCCACATCATGGTGCCGCGTCGGCGCTGAAGATGGTGGCAGGGCTGGAAGATAATGTGGGCATTAAAAGGGATCAGGTTAAGCAATTTGCCGATGATCCTCGCTATGCGGCGGCGTATCAACTGGTTGCGTCCGCTGACTCTGGTATGACGGTCACAGCGGGTTTGCGCAGCAAGCTGTCTAAGAATCTTGATCCATTCGACAAACGGATCGTAGCCGCGTATCAGCTATCGACACAAAATATTGCTGCTGCACAACGTTTTTGGGCTAAATTGAATCTCGACAAGCGACCGAGTCATATTGCTTATTTCGCGATTGTGGGCAGTGCGCATCGCACTCTGAGTCGCATGGAATGGACTGGTCGCGAGCTAAGAGATGTACAAAGTAAGGCCAGTGGCGACGGCACGGTTCCAATTACAGGTGCTCAGTTATTTTCTGTGCCACACAGCTTCTCGCAAAAGAACCACACATCAATATTCACCGATCGCTCAACGCGATTTGAGTTATACAAAATGCTCGGTGCACCTGCAAGTGTGGTGCCACAAACGGCTGTGGATAGCATTGAAGTCGGTGCGTCGGAGGCAGTTGGCCTCAGCATCGATCGTACCGAGTACGCACCGCGCGATACGATTGAAGTCGGTTTATCATTCACACAGCCACGCGAGAATTTGCGCTGCACAGTGCAGATCATGCGATTAGACATGGCATCGGACGACGGCGTGCATGAATATGCTGCGATGCCGCCGGTGCAAGTGAGGATCGACCAGGCGCAAGTAGAGCAAGTTCGATTTGAAATGGTGACTGATTTGGATCCCGGAGTTTATGAACTCATGTGTTCGAGCGCGGTTGATGATCCGCAGCGAACGATGTTTACTGTGGCGGAACGTTAAATGAAAGTGCGGTGTTTGTTTAAGGAGGCATTATGCGCGATGACACGCTACTGAGAGCACTTTATGCTTGGGCGATTCGCTATGCCGTACTCGCCGATAGTGCCATGCGTGATGCAGTCTCCCTCGCTGGCGACCCGAGCTTAATTCCATTTGATGCGGAGCAAGCGTCGTATTTTCAAACCCGTAAAATAGTTAAAATAGCGGCCACCTCGCGCGGGAAGTCGACCATTTATACGCTGGCGACTCGATTACCGATCGCGCGGCGTAAACGCGAGGCATTGATGGCCGCATTTGCGAGCAAATTTCAATCCAATAATGCGTTGTTGGAAATCGTGGTCTTAAAGCCGTTCAAGGTGGACCAGCAAGTACAGGGGACGTATAACCCGGTTTATTTACACAACAATCGGATCGCCTGTGGTTCATCGCTGGGGTTGGGCAATCAACGCAATGCGGGTACCCTGACCGCCTTGGCGCGCCATCGCGAGTCGAATAAGTTATTGGGGATATCCTGCAACCATGTAACCGGCGGTTGTAATACTGCTGGTGTCGGTACGCCCATCGTGGTGCCGGGTATTTTAGATGTCAGTCCAGACAACCACGAAATCACCGTCATCGGCTTACACGACTCAACAGGGTCGATGAGCCAAGGGTTGCCTCAGGTCTTCGATATTTCTGAAAACTGTGACATCGCATTCTTCGAGCTGGTAGATCAGAACCTCTTAAGCTCTATGCAAGGTCACGGCGCAAATGCCTACGACACACCAACCGACTTTGCTCGCATTCGAGAAGGGTTAACCGTGAAGAAATGGGGACGTTCCACGGATATCACCCGTGGTGAGATAACACGGATCGTGAATGAGCCGGAATCCATTGAGTACAATGTGGTGAGCTACTACGGGCCAACCAGCTCGCAGGTATTCAAAGGGACGGTATATTTTCCACAATTATATGAAGTTGAATCCATTGGTATCGAACCGTTTTCAGCGGGCGGCGATTCAGGTGCCTTGGTGGTGTCGGATCATAACGAGAGTCCAAGAATCGTCGGTATTTTAATTGGCGGCAATGCGAGTAAAAGTTATGTGTTACCGCTCAAGTCGGTACTCAAACGGCATCACCTAGACTTAGTCGGAGGCGTGAATATTTGAAAACGTTAATGTTAATTCGTCATGCCAAGTCGAGATGGGATAATCCCAACTTGCATGATCATGATCGTCCATTAAATGAACGTGGTGAACGAGATAAAGTGCGCATGGCTGATTTCTTCGCCTCGTTGACGGATAGGCCAGACGCAATCTATACCAGCACGGCAGTGCGAGCTGCATCGTTAGCTACGGCATTGAGTGATGCCTCCGGTGTGCGATTGATGCCTGAGCCAGCGTTGTATACTTTTGATTCGCACGCGCTGCTTAGCGTATTGCAATGCTTGCCGGATGCGAAGCAGTGCCTTGCAGCGGTCGGGCATAACCCCGCAATTACCGACTTAGTAAATCGGTTGGCAAACGAGTCGATGGCGAATGTGCCGACCTCGGGCATTGTGCAGCTGGTTTGCGACCTTGAGTCTTGGTCAGAGCTGCGTACAGGCTGTGCCAACCTGGCACGGTTCACCGCACCCAAAATGTTAAACTGAGTCATCATAGATGGATGACAACGACACGAGAGAAAAATTAATGAAGCACTTAAAAACGATCGCGCTCGGTTTGCTGATTGCGATTTTTGGTCTACAGGCAGCACAGGCTAAGGTGCCGGTCTGGAAGGTCACCCATGGTGATCAACATATGTATCTTGGTGGCACAATCCACTTATTGTCCAAGGATGATTACCCCTTACCAAAGGCGTTTGAGATTGCTTACGATGGCGCGGAAGATATCTGGTTGGAAACCGATGCTGACGCCATGAAGTCACCGGACACGCAATCCAAATTTCTACCCGTGATGATGTTTCAGGACGGCCGAACTTTATCTCAGGTGCTCACTCGTGAAACGTACCAAAAGTTGACCGAGTTTTTAGCTGAACGCGGATTACCAGTGGCGGCGTTTGATGCCATGACGCCAGCGGGGTTAAGTTTGACCCTGACCACGCTTGAACTGCAACGTCTGGGTTTGGTCGATGATGCCGCCGGCGTGGATGCGCATTTCGACCATCGTGCCAACGAGGACGGCAAAGACCGACTTGACCTCGAGACGATCGATGAGCAAATTGGGTTCATCGCGAGCTTGAACGAGCTGGAACCAAATGCCTTGGTGCTGTCGAGTTTAGAAGAGGTAGGGCAGACTCAAACTTTATGGCCGAATTTATTGAATGCCTGGCGCACCGGGGATCTCGATACCTTGAATGAAATAGGTGTGGAGCGTATGCAACGGGATTTCCCTGCCATGTATGACGTCTTTTTAGCTGAGCGCAACAAGCGCTGGATGAGTGACATTAAGCGTATGCTCGCCTCACCTGAAGTTGAGTTTATGTTGGTCGGTGTGCTTCACATGGCAGGGAATGACGGACTCATCGAACTGATGCAGCGCGCCGGCTATACGATCGAGCAACTGGACTAGTTATGAAACGATGTGGGACGGCAAAAGTCGTAGTGGTGAAAAGTGCTTTAGTGGTGAGTTTGGTTTTCGCGTACGCGTGTGTAACTCAGGCTGCTGGCATTAAAAAGTGGGTTGATGAGAACGGCAAAACGCACTACGGCGAGCGGCCGCCAGCAGAAGTTGAAACCGCTGAAGTTGCGGCAAACCTAAATGTGGTGGATGCGGTTACCGCATCAGAGTCAGCATCAGGAGTTGTGCTTTATACGACGGCGTGGTGTGGTTATTGCAAGCGTGCTCGTCAGTATCTGAATGCGCGTGGCATCGCATTTGTGGAGCGCGATATCGAGAAAGACGCCAGTGCAAATCGAGCGCACAAGCTGGCAGGTGGAACTGGCGTTCCCCTACTGGTTCGCGACGGAGATACCCTAAGTGGTTTCTCCGCTGCAAATTATGATCGCTTTTTTAAGTCGAATTAAGCGGCTCACACACTCAGGGTGGGCGTCGAATTATTCTTTGAGCTTGTAGCCTGTCTTAAATATCCATGACACGATGACCAAGCAGATGGCCAGAAATACCAGAATCATGGTGAGACTGGTCCAGACGTTCACGTCAGACACTTCAAAGAAACTCCAGCGAAAACCGCTGACCAGATACACTACCGGATTGAACAGCGAAATTGTCTGCCAGATCGGCGGCAGCATATTAATCGAGTAAAAGCTGCCACCCAAGAATACCAGTGGTGTGATCACCAGGATTGGGATGATTTGCAGTTTTTCAAAACTGTCTGCCCAAAGTCCAATAATAAACCCGAACAGACTGAAGCTGACACAGGTTAAGACTAGGAAGGTCAGCATCCAAATTGGGTGTTCGATACGTAAATCCACAAACAAACTAGCCGTGAGCAGAATCACAATGCCAATCACGAGAGATTTGGTCGCAGCGGCGCCGACGTAGCCAATCAGGGCTTCAAAAAAAGACAATGGTGCCGACAAGATTTCATAAATCGTGCCATTAAACTTGGGGAAATAAATACCAAAGCTCGCGTTGGAAACGCTTTGCGTCAAAATCGTTAGCATGGTGAGCCCTGGCACAATAAACAGCCCATACGGCACACCGTCAACCGTTTGGATTCGTGAGCCGATCGCAGAGCCGAACACAATAAAATAAAGCGAAGTGGAGATAACCGGTGACGCTAATGTTTGAAATAAGGTATTGATCGCTCGTTGCATTTCGGCGCGATAAATGACTCGGATTGCAGCAAAATTCATGCAGCTTCCTCCGGCGTGTTATGTTCGTTGTGGACTAGGTCGACAAAGATGTCTTCCAGTGAACTTTGCGTGGTGCGCACGTCTTTTAATGACATGCCGGCTTCGTTCAAACGCAATAGTAGCTTGGTGATTCCGGTCGCGTCGGCGGTAGCATCGAATGTGTAAGTTAACACTTCCCGGTTCTCTGAGAGGCTGATGTCATAGCCTTCAAGTGAGTCTGGTAGCGTTGCCAATGGCTGTTTGAACTCAACAATCAATTGCTTCTTGCCCAGTTTTTGCATCAGTTGGTCTTTTTCTTCGATCAACAGAATTTCACCGCGCCGAATCACGGCGACTCGGTCCGCAATCTCCTCGGCTTCTTCAATGTAGTGCGTGGTCAAAATAATGGTCACGCCCGATTCACGTAATCGATTCACGATTCGCCACATATCCTTGCGTAGCTCAACATCAACCCCGGCGGTTGGTTCATCCAGAAACAGAATTTTTGGCGCATGTGACAAGGCCTTCGCGATCAGCACACGTCGTTTCATACCACCAGACAACATGCGCAATTGATTGTGACGCTTGTCGTACAAAGAGAGGTCTTTAAGGATTTGATTGATGTAATCAGGGTCTGGTTTCAGGCCAAATAAACCGCGTGTAAAGCTCACAGTATTAAAGACAGTCTCAAATGCGCCCAAGGTGAGCTCCTGAGGAACGAGCCCAATCTGTTGTCGCGCAGCTCGATAACTGCTGACGTTGTCGTGACCGTCCACCAGGATTTTGCCGCTTGAGGGCGAAACAATCCCGGCAATTGTGGAGATCAGTGTGGTCTTGCCTGCGCCATTTGGTCCCAGTAGGGCCAGTATTTCGCCGCGTTTGATGTCGAGATCAATGTGATTAAGCGCTGCAAATCCATTGTCGTAAACCTTGGAAAGCGCTTGAATAGAAATGATGGAGTCCATGGGGAATATTGTACGTGTAATGACGGATGGAGGGTACCGCCATCGGCGTAGTATTTGTGTCACAATACATGCAATTTAACGCACTGGATTACGCACGATGACCAAGCCTAAGCTCTATCTGTTTACTATTTCCCACTACTGTGAAAAAGCCTGTTGGGGTTTAGAGTATTTAGGCGTTGACTACGAGCCCGTGGTAGTCATGCCGGGCGAGCATATTACCATTGCTAAGCAGCATGGCTTAAAACGTGGCTCGGTGCCGTATCTTGTTGACGGTGATCATGTCGTTCAAGGGTCTGATCAAATTCTCAAATGGGCCGAGGCGCGATCTACGAATGGTAAATCCTTAGACTGCGATAATCCTGAGGCTGTCGAAATGGAGCAGCGTATTGATCACTTGGTCGGAGTGCACGTGCGCCGTCACTATTATTCAGAGGCCTTAGTGGAGCACTCTTCGACGGTGCGCCCCGTTTTTATGCGCGGGCTAAGTTTGCCTAATCGAATCAAGTTGTGGCTTGCGTGGTCAGTGATCCGTAGCAAAATGATTGAGGGTATGGACCTTGGTAAGGAGCAGGGTATTGAGTCGGGGAATATTGTCGTTGCGCAACTGGATTGGTTGGATTCGCTGTTGGCAGATGGACGACAATTCTTACTGGGTGGTGCGCAGCCGAGCGTAGTTGATTTCAGTGCCGCGAGCTTGTTGGCGCCCTATGTTTCACCGCCAGAGCATTCTCTTGCGCAGGTTATTACATTGCCGCCACGCTTAAGCGAGCAAGTGGCTGTGTGGCGAACGCGCCCGACCTTGCAACACGTGTTGTCCATGTACAAAGCATTTCGTTAACCGAGTTTGCGCTGAAGATGACAGTACATAATACCGTGGACGTGGTCGTAGTGGGCGGCGGCGCGGCAGGCCTGTTCGCCGCGGCGACCGCTGCGCAACGTGGACGCCGAGTAGCGGTGCTCGAAGTCAGTAATAAGTTTGGCAAGAAAATTCTCATGTCGGGAGGAGGGCGCTGCAACTTTACTAATCTAGACGTCAGCGCTGATAACTTTATCTGTGCCAACCCGCACTTCGTCAAATCAGCCCTGGCTCAGTACACCAACTGGGACTTTATCGGGCTGGTCGCAAAATATGACATTGCCTATCACGAGAAAGCGCATGGGCAGCTATTTGCTGATGAGTCCGCCAAACAAATTCTGAACATGTTGTTGGAGGAGTGCCGGCAAGCAGGTGTGGCCCTATATTTGAATTGCGACGTGAGCGAGGTGGCGCATGATGGGTGCTACACGCTTGATACCAGTCTTGGGCAATTTGAGTGCGAAAGTCTGATCGTGGCGACGGGTGGGCTTTCGATCCCGACCTTGGGTGGCGCTACGGGGTTTGGTTATCGTCTGGCGCGACAGCTTGGCTTGCAAGTCAATGATACGGACGCGTCCTTGGTGCCGTTTACCTTAAGCGGCGTATGGCATGAGGCTGCGCAGTCGCTGTCTGGCGTGGCGCTGCCGGTACGTGTGTCGGTTCCGGCACGTGCCTTTTTTGAGGATATGCTGTTCACACACCGCGGACTGAGCGGTCCCGCGATTTTGCAATTGTCGAACTACTGGCACCTCGGTGAAGCTGTCACTATCGACTTGCTGCCAAACCTCGATCTGCAAGACGCGTTCGCCGAAGCCAAAAAAGCGACACCACAGAAAACTCTGCAAGCGGTCGTCTCTCAGTGGTTACCAAAATCGGTCGCGCAGGCGATGGCGACCTATTGGTGGCCGGAACTACAAAACAAGCCTTTGCAGGAAATCAGTTTTGAACGTCTGCAAAGTGTCGCCGAACGATGTCACGCCTGGACTTTTACCCCTTCTGGGACAGAAGGGTATCGTACTGCGGAGGTCACGCGCGGTGGCGTGGATGTTGCCGCCTTGTCCTCCAAAACAATGGAGGTGACAGACCAACCCGGTTTATTTTTTATAGGCGAAGTGCTGGATGTAACTGGACATCTTGGTGGATATAATTTTCAATGGGCTTGGTCATCAGGTTATGTGGCGGGCAGCCATGCGTGAGACACTTTCGACATGAACTGCACCTAACTGATGGAAATTTCATCAGATTCCTAGTCTAGGAAAAAAAAAGTATCGGCTCATTCTTATAATTCCAAGCACGATAAGTTTGGAGATGCTGTTGCCTTACCCAGCGCAGCAATGTTTGGA
>JAUHZM010000140.1 GCA_030426005.1 Gammaproteobacteria bacterium | reverse complement strand
TCGCTTTTTTCGAAGCAAATATATCGAATTGTTTCAACGACTTGAAAACGGTTGCATCACAGTCATAGACCCGCTTGGCAAAACGGTGCTGGGCGATCCGAAGGCCAAACTGCATTGCACCATGACGATTTTCGATCTACGCAGTTACACCAAAGTCGCTCTGGGTGGCAGTAACGGATCGGCGCAAGCCTACATAGAAGGTTTGTGGCGTGTCGACAACTTAAGCCACTTAATTCGGATCTTCGTGATCAACCGAGTGGTGCTCGAGGAAATGGAGTCCGGCTTAGCCAAGATTGCACAATACGTGTTGCGCGCTTGGCATCACGTGTTCCGACGCAACACCGTGGCGGGTTCACGCAAGAACATTGCGGCGCACTACGATCTCGGTAATGAATTCTTTCGCTTATTTCTGGATGAGCGCATGATGTACTCCTCAGCGCTGTACCAGCCCGGTGACGACTTGAATGCGGCATCCGAGCGAAAGTTGCAACGTATTTGCGAGGTACTGGAACTCAACCCCGCGGACCACGTAGTCGAAATCGGTTCTGGTTGGGGCGGATTCGCCTGCTATGCCGCACGCACCACAGGCTGCAAGGTGACGACCGTCACGATTTCTCAAGAGCAATACGATGAAGCTTTGGCACGCGTTGCTCGAGAGAATTTATCAGATCAAGTCACGGTGAAACTTCAGGATTACCGCGATGTGGAGGGTACGTTCGACAAGCTGGTGTCGATTGAAATGATCGAAGCAATTGGCCACCAATACCTCGACACTTATTTTCGCAAACTGAATCACTTACTCAAACCAAGCGGCAAAGCATTAATTCAGGCCATCGTGATCGATGACAACCAGTACCAAAAAGCGCTGAAAGAAGTCGATTACATAAAACGCTATATTTTCCCTGGCGGGTTTATGCCCTGCTACAGCGTGATCTCGCAGTTCGCTGGCAGCAATCGTCTTATGCTGGAAGACTTGCACGACATGGGTTTGAGTTACGCCCAAACGCTACGGGACTGGCGCAAGCGTTTTTACGAGCGCATCGAGGACATCTCACAACAAGGCTACGATGCAGCCTTCCAGCGGATGTGGGAATTCTATTTGTGCTATTGCGAAGGCGCATTTGATGAGCGCGCCATCAGTGTCGGTCAGATTCTACTGCGTAAACAAGCCCATGCTGACTAAACTCTCCACGATTACCAGCAGTTTGCGCTGGCCGGTGGTGATTAACGCCGCCCTCTTCCAGCTATTATGGTTCGCCTGTGTGTTAGGGAGTGCCCACCAACTGTTTGTCCCGGCCTTGTGTGCCTTTTTACTCTTAGCTGCTTTCCAGCTCAGAGCACATCGCCGCGCTGACGGCGACTACAGTTTGCTGGTCTTAAGTCTCGCGCTGGGCATATTCATTGACAGCCTGTGGTTAAGCCTTGGCTTTGTGGAGTTCACAGATCCACGGCCCTTGCCGTTCTTGGCTCCTGCATGGATATTGATACTCTGGGCCGGTTTTGCGTTGACGATCAACCACTCGATGGCCTGGGTGAATGCGCACCCGGTACTGCCAGCAGTGTTAGGCGCTGTTGGTGGCCCGTTGTCTTACTTGGCAGGAGAACGACTCGGCGCCGTCGCCTTTCTGATTGATCGCCCAATCGTGCTGGCTGCGATTGGCTTAGCTTGGGCGTTCGCCATGACGGTCTTCGCTCAGGCCGCAGGGCGCAAACTAATTGGCTAAGCGAGTGCGCTAACTCAATGAGATATGTTTAAATAGGGGCAGGAACAACCTCAACCAATTAAGCAGTACCAAATGAGTCTCGAAAACACCAATATCACCAACCTTGAGCGTTTGGTGACGCCACTCGAATTCAAACAGCGATTCCCCGTCAATGACGCGATCACTGCGCATGTGGAACGCAGCCGTCAAACCATCCGCGATATTCTGGACCGTAAGGACAACCGACTTTTTGTGGTTGTTGGTCCGTGCTCAGTACACGACACCAAAGCGGCCATAGAATACGCAGGGCGCCTGAAAAAGCTAGCCGAAGAAGTTGAAGATCAACTGTTTATCCTGATGCGCGTGTATTTTGAAAAACCGCGCACGACAGTCGGCTGGAAAGGCCTAATCAACGATCCATATTTAGATGGCACCTTTCAAATCGAAAAAGGCATGTCGATTGGGCGTGAGCTGATGATCAAGATTAATGAAATCGGACTACCGATCGCCAACGAAGCGCTCGACCCCATTTCACCACAGTACATGCAAGATCTCATTAGCTGGTCCGCAATAGGCGCTCGCACCACCGAGTCACAAACTCATCGTGAAATGGCCAGTGGCCTGTCTGTGCCCATCGGTTTTAAAAATGGCACGGATGGCTCGCTCGGTGTGGCCATCAATGCATTGCAATCGGTGAGCAGCGGCCACAGTTTTCTGGGGATTGACCCAGAAGGTAAGGTGTCGATTGTGCATTCATCCGGTAACCAGTACGCACACATCGTACTGCGCGGTGGTGGTGGCAAGCAAAACTACGATTCCGTGAACGTGCGTCTCACTGAACGTGAGTTACGGGGTAAAAATCTGCCGGTGAATATCATGGTGGACTGCAGTCACGCGAACTCAAACAAGGATCCCGAACTGCAACCCTTAGTACTGGAAAACATTACCCAGCAAATTCTCGAAGGCAATCAGAGCATTATTGGTGTCATGCTGGAAAGCCACCTGAATCCAGGGAGTCAGAAGCTAACCGATGATAAGTCCGCGTTGCAGTATGGCGTTTCAATCACCGATGGATGCATCGGCTGGGATACCACCGAAAGCTGCCTGAAGGAAATGGCTTCCAAACTCAGACAGCTTAAGCAGTCAGTTAGCCAAAACTACGTATAAGCAAGCCAATCACGATCAGCGGACAAACAAATTTAACGTAGGTCGGCCAGATCTTCCAAAACAGGGTACGCTCCACGTGCGGGCTACCCTGTTTGAGTTCCTGCAACAATTTATCACGTTGCCATACCCAACCAACGAACACGCAAAACAGAATACCGATCAGGGGTTCACTGAATTCCGTGGCAATACGCACGACCCAATCAAACAACCACGCCGCATTAAAGATAATCACTAGGCTGAAGGCAAAAATGCCGCTTCCGACCAACCAGGCAGCTTTCTTACGTTGAATGCCGCGACTCTCGTTCGCATACGCCACTGGCACTTCGAGCATCGAGATTGAGGAAGTCAGCGCCGCAATACTCATCAATGCAAAGAACAGCATTGCCACCACTGCACCAGCGCCGCCCATGGTGTCAAATAAGGAAGGCAATACATTGAAGATCAGTCGACCACTCTCGATCAGATTACCGGCTTCGTCATAAATCACCACACCATTGTGCTGTGCCACGTACATGGCCGGAATCACCAACATGCCCGCGAGCACAGCGATACCGATATCCATGCCCGCGACTGTCGCGCCCAGTTTGGGTAGATTTTCCGACTTACTCACGTAAGAGCCGTAAATCATCATGGTGCCCACGCCCAGAGACAATGAGAAAAACGCCTGGCTCAGCGCATCGACGACCAAGCCTGGTTCCAAGACTTTCGAAAAATCCGGTTGCAGATACACTCGCCAACCTTCAGCAGCCCCGGGCTGCGTGGCGATGTAAACGATCAATGCGATGATTAACAGGATTAACACCGGCATCAAACGCGTTGACCACTTTTCAATCCCGCTGGCCACGCCATTGGCAACAATCGCAATGGTCAGCACGTAAAATACCGCACTAAACAGAATACTGCGCGTCACCGAATCCGCCACGAACCAATCCTGAGACTGCCCGAGTAACTGGGCCACAGCACCGACACCGTGCGACACCATCCAACCAGCAACGATGGCATAAAAACTTAGAATCAGACTCGCCGTCAACATGCCCCAGTAGCCGGTCAGAAACGCCAGCGGTCGAAACGCTGGCGTACTGACAGCATTAACTGAACGCACGGTATCCGACTTCGCGTAGCGACCAATGACCAGTTCAGCCATTAAAATTGGGTAGGCCAACAAAAAGGTCAGAATGATATAAGTAAAGACAAACGCCCCGCCACCGTTCGACGCCACCTTGATCGGAAATCCCCATATGTTACCCAGTCCGATAGCGGAGCCGGATGCGGCTAGTACGAATGCAGTGCGTGAACTAAACTCTCCTCGAGCGGCCATAGTTTGTCTCCAATGATTTCTAAATCGATTTTGTTATTCTAATAGTGTGTCGACCGGGGGGCTAAATCAGGTTACCGACCTCAGCGTTGAAGCACCTGAGATACGCGATCAATAATGATCGACAGGTTCTCTGTCGACAGGCCCGCAACATTAATCCGGGTGCTGTCGAGCAGATAGATCCCAAACTCAGAACGCAGCGCGCGCACGGCTTCCAGCGAAATACCAAGATAACAGAACATGCCCTTGCTTTCTGCCACAAAGCTGAAATCCTTCACGTTCTGACTCTGATTCAACCCTTCCGCCAGCTCGCCACGTAATCGGTTCATGCGTGCGCGGACCTGTTCCAGCTCAGTACGCCATTCTTGCGTCAATGCTGAGTCATTCAACAAATGACCGACAATTCCACCACCATGGTATGGCGACATACTGTAAGAGCTGCGTGCTGCGGTTAAAATATGGGACTTCGCAGCAGCAGTGGTTTGATTGTCGGGCGTAACCACCATGACCGCACCAATACGCTCACGGTACAAACCGAAATTCTTCGAACACGAGCTTGCGATTAGAACTTCTGGTAAACGTTTAACGGCTTCTCGGACACCATACGCGTCTTCGTTGAGCCCATCACCGAAGCCCTGGTAGGCCACATCGATAAAGGGCGTTAAGTGGCGCTCGGCGAGCACACTGATCACTTGATCCCACTGTTCAGGCGTAATGTCGGCACCCGTTGGGTTGTGGCAGCAACCATGTAACAACACAACGTCGCCAATCGGAATTTGTTGTAAGGAGCTCAGCATCTTATTGAAATCAACAGCATGCGTTTCCGGACTGTAATATGCGTATTTCTCGAGCTTTAAGCCCGCGCTTTGTAGTAATGGAAAATGATTGGCCCAGGTTGGATCACTCACCCAAACCGTGGCGCCTTCGCGCGCATGCATCAACAGCTCGGCGCCCATGCGTAACGCGCCGCAGCCACCAGGTGTCATTACCGCCGCGACACGGTCACCTAATTGCTTAGTCAGTTCATCGCCCAACATGAGCTGCGTCATGTGCTGCAAAAATAGCGGGTCACCTGCTTGCGGCGCGTAGGATTTAGTCTGCTGCGCTTCAATCAGCTGCGCTTCCGCTTTTTTGACCGCGGTAAAAATTGGTGTCACGCCTTGGGCATTCTGGTACACACCAATCGACAAATTAATCTTGTCAGGATTAGCGTCTTGCTGAAAGGTTTGATTTAGCCCCAAAATTGGGTCGGCGGGCAGAGTGTCTAATTTTCCAAACATGAGCGGATGTATTAAATACGAAGGTGGTTAAGAGTGAACAGGGAGCAAATTATTCTGCACTATCATCGGCCATATCGTCGCTGGCATTGCCGGTTGCCGCTGCATCGCTGGTCGGTGTGGTGCGTTTGATTTCAGCCAGGTATTTGAACAATAAGCGAGCAGATTTAGGCGGCTTATTACGCTTTTGCTCATTGGCTGCATTGCGAACCAATTGGCGTATATGCTGACGATCAATAACCGGAAATTGGTCAATCAAGTCGGTGAGTAATGCATCATCGCCATCAATCAATCGATCGCGCCATTGCTCTAGCTGATGAAACTCGGCCGTCTGTTGCTTTGAGGGTTGCTTCTGCCTCGCCAATTCTAACTGAATGGCGTCAATGTCCTCTTCCTGCATCAGCGAAGCAATACGACGTAACTGGCGCTGCAAGGCCCCGCGCTGGAACCGCTTGCCATCCTTAATGGCTTCGCGCATGCCATCGCTTAATGGCACTTTTTTAAGTGCTGAGTCGGGCATTTTGATGAGTTCTTGCCCAAGCTCATTAAGGACTTTAATCTCGCGCTTTATTTGCGTTTTGTTTGGGCGGACGGCGTATTCGCGCTCATTCATGAGGACTAAATCTGTGGCGACTTAAACAAGTGTTTGCAAGCCGCACCTGGCTATTGGAGCTAGTGTGAATATCAGCGGGGAATTATGCGCCGGATGCCAGCGTATTACCAGCCTTTTCACCCTGATAGCGTTTCAAATCAACGTTTTGTCCAGCGCGATGTAACCACCGATGAACGCGATGATTCATCAAAAATTACCTCGATACGCGTGCCAACATCAACCTCACTATCGACTTCAACTACCCAGTTAAAACGATTCGATAGTCGTTTCACAATCGTGAGTCCCACGCCGTAGCCCTTCCGCTTGGTCTTACCTGGTTGATCAGCGCGATAATACGGTTGGAAGATCTTCTTAATCTGCTCCTTGGTCATACCGATTCCAGTATCCGCGATCACCACCGAATGCTCCTTAATTATCACGCTAACGGTACCTTCATTGGTATAGAGCACGGCGTTGCGAATTAAGTTGCCCAAGACGATCGACACAACTTTGCGTGCCGTATCCAGCTCCAATGGGTATTGCTCGTCGACTTCGATCGTGACCGGTTTATTATCGAGATAAATCTCCGCGTCACTAATTTCGTGTTCGACGATTTCGGCAACCACCGTGTGTTCGTCTTCGAACTCTTTGTCTGTCTCCCGCGCTAAGATCAGAAACGCATCGATCAACTCCTCCATGTCGCGTGCAGCACCTTTGATACGCGTCACATACTTGCGTGAGTAGTCATCGAGATCCTGTTCTGCCAGCATCATGTCGCTTGCCATTTTAATAACCGTTAAAGGCGTACGAAACTCGTGACTGGCGTCCCGCGTGAATGCACGTTCGCGCTCCACAAATCGGCGAATGCGGCGCGAGTAAGATCCAAAGGATTTGACCAGTTTCTCAACCTCCCAATCGACATCGCCGGGGACATCAGATAGATCTTCCAAACTGGCGTTCGGGTGCGCGGGGTCAAAGCGATCAAATTTATTCGCAAGCCAAACAATCGGACTCAACAGGTGATTCGACTCACGGTAAACCCACCATGCCGCCACATAAATCAGCACTAAGACAATGGTCAACGGGAAAATACCGAAGTAGATCGCCAGCCGCAATACGCTCTTACCATCAAACAGGAGATGGAGTCGTTTGCCCGGATGCGCCTCCGATTCACTGGCATAGAGTAGCGAATGCGCAGTCTGCCCATGCATTTTGTGAAAACCCAGCCCGTAGCCTTGCAAGTCCTCGGGCATACCCTGGTCAGAATCGCTGCTCGTGAGATAACCTTTCAGATTGTCGGTATTGGGCGGCGGAAAACGCTGGTTTTGTGAGTAAGACTCCCAAAAGTGTTTTGACTCACCAATCAGGGCCTGCTTGACTAAAAACTGTTCGATAACAACACTGGCGAACCCGATACCGAGTACCGCAACCAGTGCGATCAAACACGCCTGCAGGGTCATCTTACGGCTGATCTTGGAGCGAATGATCGACTGTCGCAGGTCTGAATTTTTCATTATTATGTTTTTATTATCATTGAGTTAGCTTAACTTATTAAAGCTAACTCACATTTTTAGGTGCGGCCAAACCTAGGGCCTAATAGCATCAGGGTGCGTCACCGATACGGTAACCGCGCGACTGAATAGTCTGCAGCAACGGCTGATCAAATGGCTTGTCGATTTGCTTGCGCAAGTTATACATATGACTGCGGAGCGTATCACTATCGGGCAATATGTCGCCCCAGATTTCATGTTCCAGCTGATTGCGACTCACCACCTTTGGCGACTCTTTCATGAGGATAGTCAAAATCTTCAAACCAATGGGCGATAGGTAAATTGGCTGATCGGAGCGCCGAACTTCGAGGGTCCCAGTATCCAATTCTAGATCACCAACGGTAAGTACTTCCTGCTGTGCT
>JAUHZM010000139.1 GCA_030426005.1 Gammaproteobacteria bacterium | reverse complement strand
GTTTCCGGTGGTCGTGGTGTTGGTAGCGCTGAGAACTTCAAGATTATCGAAAGTCTGGCTGACAAGCTGGGTGCGGCTGTTGGTGCATCACGTGCGGCAGTGGACGCAGGTTACGTGCCAAACGACTACCAAGTAGGTCAAACTGGTAAGGTGGTTGCACCGAACCTGTACATCGCAGTTGGTATCTCAGGTGCAATTCAGCACTTGGCTGGTATGAAAGACAGTAAGGTCATTGTTGCGATCAACAAAGACGAAGAAGCCCCGATTTTTCAGGTGGCGGATTACGGTTTAGTCGCCGACCTGTTCGAAGCGGTGCCAGAATTGGTGGACGCACTGTAAGGTCTGACTAGCACCTTGTTTTAAAAAAGCCTCAAGAACTCAAACTTGGGGCTTTTTTTATGTCCGATATTGGTCTGTTGCATAGTGTTTTTGCGCGACTTCTATATAATTCGGGCTCCACGAAAAAACCGCCTGTTTTGAGCACCGTTGCGCAATGCAGAGTGCCGCAGGCCCGATCAACACGTCAAATTTGAAGAGGCTAATATGACTCGCGAGGTCAGTCAGCAGTATCTTGTCAATTGGAACGAGCGACAAGCGCTCGCCGAAAAAATGATTCCCCTTCTAGGTTCTTTGTACCGCGGCCCCAGCGTTGTGGTTCGCGTATTCGGCCAGAAGATTATGAATTCCTCCACTATCTCGATTATCAAAGCACACTTGCACGGTCGCTTGATTGTTGGCAAAGCGTTGGATATGGAGAAGAGTTATGAAATGCTCCAGCTGATCGAGAAGATGGAGCTGCGTCCGTGCCGACTGGACTTGGGTAAGTTGTGTCATGAGTACCTGTCGCAAACCAGCGATGAGTCGATGCAGGACTTTTTAAATCGTCGTCTGGAGCAGTTGTTGGGTGATATGACGCCCGCGGAACGTGAGTCGCATGACGTGGTGTTGTATGGCTTCGGCCGGATTGGGCGTTTGTTGGCGCGTTTGTTGATTGATCGTACCGGCACCGGCGCGAAGCTGCGCTTACGTGGTGTGGTGGTGCGTGCCAAAGGCGACGTTACCCAGGATCTTGAAAAGCGTGCTGAACTGTTGCGACGCGATTCAGTGCATGGTGAATTTGACGGTTCGATCAAAGTTGATCGTGATGCGCGTGCGATTATTGCCAATGGTAACTTTATTCAGTTTATTTACGCGAATAGCCCGAGCGAAATTGACTACACGGAGTACGGTATTCAGGACGCACTGGTGGTCGACAATACCGGTATTTGGAAAGACGAAGCAGGCTTGGGTCAACACACCTCATGCCCTGGTGTGTCGAAGGCTCTGTTAACCGCACCTGCCAAAGGCGATATCAAGAATATCGTGTACGGAATTAACGATGATCTGATCGAAGCGACGGACACCATATTGTGTGCTGCGTCGTGTACCACGAACGCGATCGTGCCACCATTGAAAGTGATTAATGACAAGTACGGCATCGTAAGTGGCCATGTGGAAACAATTCACTCGTACACCAACGACCAAAACCTGATCGATAACTATCACAGTGCTGAGCGCCGCGGACGTAGTGCGCCGTTGAATATGGTTATCACTTCAACCGGCGCGGCCAAAGCCGTTTCCAAAGTGTTGCCAGAGTTGGCAGGCGTGCTTACAGGTAACGCGATTCGTGTACCAACTCCGAATGTCTCTATGGCAGTGATGAACCTCAATCTATCGCAGGCGGTAACAGCGGAAGAGCTGAACGAAACTTTTCAACAAATCTCCTATCACTCGCCACTGCAAGAGCAGATCGGCTTTACCTACTCAACTGAAGTTGTGTCGTCGGATCTGGTTGGGTCGACACATGCTGGCGTGGTTGATGGTGGTGCGACGATTGCTGATGGCACGCGAGTGGTTCTGTATGTGTGGTATGACAACGAGGCCGGCTACAGTAATCAGGTGGTGCGCGTGATGCAGAAAGTGGTTGGATTATCGCTCGATTGCCTCGGCAATTAGCCGTTTAGCCCGATGAACTCAACACGCCTCGACGTTCGAGGGCTGCAGTATCACGTGCAGGAGTGGGGCGAGCGTGGAAATCCGACGCTCGTTCTACTGCATGGCTGGATGGACTGCGGTGCAACATTTAAGTACGTGGCCGAGCAATTGGCCGACCGTTACTTTGTGGTCGCTCCGGACTGGCGCGGTTTTGGTGAAACCGAGCACGCGCCAGGCTATTGGTTCCCCGATTATTTCGCCGATCTGCATGAGCTGCTGGATTACTACTCACCTGAACAACCCGCCAATTTGGTGGGGCACAGTATGGGTGGAAACATCGTCTTGATGTATGCCGGTATCCAGCCCCATCGTGTGTCAGCGGTCGTCAGTCTGGAAGCACTGGGCATGGCCCCAACCGATGCCTCACAGGCAGTGGATAAATATCGCACCTGGATGAATCAGGTGTTGAGCGGTGAGCCGAATAAAGTTTATCCCAATCTAGATAGTTTGCGCCGATCCATTCGTGCTGGTAACCCCAGGCTCAATGATGCGATGGTGGATGAGTTGACGACGCTGTGGGCGCGCTACAATCCAGAGAATGGCACTTATCGACTTAAGCACGATCACAATCATCGGTTTACCAATCCAGTGCGTTACCAGATTGAAGATACTATGGCGATTTGGCGCGAAATTCGTGCGCGGGTTGGTGTGCTGATGGCTGAAGATTCGCCGATGTATCAGCAGTACCATAAGCTGGGCCGCCTGGATGAGGCACGTCAAATGCTGGGCGTGGCAAATGACGCATATGCCTTACTTGCAGATTGCGGGCATATGGTGCACCTCGAGCAACCCGACGCCACGGCCGCATTTATCCGACAATTTTTTGCGGCTGTATAAACAGTCTAGAGTCGTTGCAGGGCTTCGAATTCGGCCTCAACCTCTTCGATGCGCGCTGCCAATCGCTGGCGTTGATACTCGGTCTTAGTTAAGCGAAACGCGCGTTTATATTGCTCAATAGCGAAGCTATAGTGGCCGCGCAAGTAATGGTATTCAGCACGTTCTTTGTACGCTTCGTAGTCATTTCCATTCTCGCCTTGCGCGCGCGATAGCAGGATATGTAGATACGGATCGTCTGGCTGAGTTTCCAGCGCAGCCTGGAGAATCGGAATTGCTTCTTTGGTGTGTTTGGTCAAGACCAGCGCATTTGCGTAGTACACGTCGATCATGTGGTTCCCCTTGGCAATCTGCTCTTGGTAAAGTGCTTCGAGAATCGCTAAACCATCTTCAATGCGGCCAGCTTCCAGTTCATTGTCGGCTTGGATCAGTCGCACGCTGACGTGCCCCGGGTAGTCTTTGAGAATGTCGTCGATAGCTGTGCGAGCCTTGTCAAATTCACCGTTTTGCGACAGAGCTAATGCGTAACCGTAGCGGTTGGGTAAGCTGTTATTGCCGGCCTTGATTTGACTCAAATATTGATCACGCACCAGCGCGTGATTCTCGTTGTACCCGGCGTTCGCTTTGGCTTGCATCAGTTTGAATTCGCTTTCATCCTGTTTGGGGCCGGGCGGATAAGCGCGAACACGCTCAGCGGATTCGGCGATACGATTTATGGTCAGCGGGTGGGTGCGTAAAAATTCCGGTGCGTGAGACTCACTGATTCGACTTTCATCCAGTAAGCGTTTGAAAAAAGTCGGCATTGCGGAAGGGTCAAACCCGGCACGGCTTAACAAGCGGATGCCGAGTGAGTCAGCTTCGGCTTCATAAGAGCGGCTGTACGTTAACTGGCGATCAACAATGCTGGCTTGTGAAACCCCAATAGCGGCCTGAGCCACGTCAGCGTCCCCCGATGCGGCGGCCGCTAATACCGCAGCCAGTGTCATCCATCCGTCGTAACGAGAGGCCTCGAGCTTGCGCGAAATATGCTTTTGAGTAACGTGCGCGATTTCGTGACCAATCACCGAGGCGAGTTCGCTTTCAGATTCCGATTTGATCAGGATGCCGCTGTGCAGCACAACGTGCCCGCCAGGAACAGCAAAGGCGTTGATCACGGTGTTGTCGACTAGGTAAAAATTGTAGTCTTCGTCGGCTTCATCGCTTACAGCCAAGAGGCGGTCGCCCAAGCGGTTGATATAGTCAACGAGTTCAGGATCCGAGATGTATGGCAGTTGTGCTCGTGACTGGCGGATGAATGCGCGGCCTAATTGCTTGGCTTCGTAATCGGATAAGAAGTTTGCGGCATTGGAGCCAAGATCAGGCAGTTGATCATAATGATCTTTGGGGCCGCTGATGATTGCGTTTTGGGGAGCGGTCGCGTCGATAATGCTCTCTGGGTCAGCATCATCAGTACGTTGAGCCTGTGCTATCAGGCTGCTGGTAAATAGCAGGGTCGTGGCAGTGCAGGCTGTCACCATAGCGTGAATAGATTTTCTCATACGCATTGTTCACTCATGCGGTAATTCGGGGAGAACTCGGGCCAACGCCCCGATAGTCGCGCGGTTTTTCATCGCAAAAAGTTATAGTCTTGGTATCATAATCGCCAACAAAACAGTGTGTTTTGCAATAACCCGAACGGCGATCAGCACGCTTTAACAAGTGTACACTAAGCATAGCACCGGATAGATTAAACTCATGACAGACGATCTTCAAATCTCCTGCCATTTGGACACGCGGGGAACGCGCTGCCCGATACCATTATTGCGTGCCAAACAAGCACTCAAAACCATGCAGCCTGGCGAATTGCTGGAAGTGCTATCGACGGACCCCAGTGCCAAGGGCGATTTTGATGCCATGCTGCGTCATTTGCCACATGAAATGGTGCTGCATACACAGATGGCTGAAACACCGGTCGTAGACCGAATTGTGATCCGTAAAGGAGCGGAGTAAACCAGTATGACAACCGAATCCCGACCCTGTTTCGTCTACAAGGGTGATCGAAAGCACGATCATTATTTATATTTGCCCCACGAGATTTCCGAGTCATCACCGCCTGATGATGTGCCGGAAGTGGTATTGAACCTGCTCGGTGACTTAAGTTTAGTGGTCGAGTTTGAGCTGAGTGCTGATCGCAGTCTGGCGCAGGCTGATGCCAAACAAGTGTTAGCTGACTTTAAAGCACAAGGTTTTTATCTGCAGATGCCAAAACGCGACATGTTGGCAGAGGAAGAGGCTTTCTTTAATTAGCGCACGCGGACCGTGTTGCACGGCAAAATATGACTTAACATTTGGTAACCGAGGCAGTGTAAGAAATCCTTCAGGACTCGGTGTCTATATCTCCAACTCACTAACGGTAGCGAAAGCTACTCAAACAAAAAGACTTGGAGATGATCATGAAGTCCAAAAAACTCACCGGCGCGGTCAGCGCGCTTTGCATTCTTTTTTCCGGTTCCAGCTTCGCAGACAGTGGATTCTACATTGGTTCGCATGTGAGCAACTTTACCGTCGGTCACAGTATCGATCGTGATACTGGGACTAACACTACGCCCAGCATCCTGACCTTGGCGGAAGAGAGCGACTTTGGCTTTGGGCTTAACCTTGGTTACAAACAACAGCTTAACGAGAAGCTGTATTTGTCGGGTGAGCTGTTCTATACCGATCAGGATATCGAAACTAATAACGTCAATAACTTGCTGCGCACTCAGCTTACGGTGAACGAAAGTTACGGTGCCAAAATTAAGCTCGGCTTTGATATCACCGAAGACTTTTCAATGTACGGCTTGATTGGCAGCACGACGGTGGACTTTGATATTCGCAATTCGTATCCGTTTGCACCGCCAGTTCGTGAAGCTTCTGAAGATGTGTCGGAGTTCACCTTTGGTTTGGGAGCGGAGTATGCGGTGACAAACCACTTTTCGGTCACGGCTGAATACGCACAGTTTAATGATGCCGAGTTTGATCCGATTCCCGAGGTGGCTGTGCCGGGCAAGATTAATGACAACGAGCTGGATTTCTCTGGCTTTACTTTTGGCTTGAATTATCGATTCTAGCTGAATTCCTCGCAGGTTCTTTCCACCGCACCTGAACCAGAGCGGCAGCAATGTCGTTCTGGTTTTTTTTTGCCAATAATGAATCTATTGCGCGAGTATGATGTGTGCGTTGCGGCAAAGTTCGCGCACAAAACAAAATCACTGGTGTAGACTAACGTTGAATTATTCCTTTACGTCATAGAGTATGCAGATCAATCTACTGGTTACTGGTGATGCATTTTCGTCGCAGGCTGGGCAGTCAGCCTTGCAGTTTGCGCACGCGGCCATCGCGAGCGGGCATGAAATCACGCAGGTTTTCTTTTATCAAGATGGTGTGACACAGGCGTCAGACGCGCAGGTCCCGTTGGCGGATGAGTTTGATGCGCCGCACGCCTGGAGCCGCTTCGCGCAGGAATATGGCGTTCGTTTGGTGGTGTGTGTGTCCGCTGCTGAGCGGCGTGGTGTGTTGGATCAGGAGCAAGCAATTGATGCGGGTAAGACTGTATTTAATATTCATCCGGATTTTCATATCGAAGGGCTGGGTGTGATGCATGACGCCAGTTTTACAGCGGACCGAACGGTGACCTTTAAATGAAGGTCTTGTATATCATTGCTCAGTCTCCATATGCCACGGTAGCCGGACTTGAAGCACTGGACGCAACGATGATTGGTGCGTCATTCGACGCCGAGGTGTCCGTGCTGTTTTTGCATGACGGTGTGTATCAGTTACGTTCCAAGCAGCAAGGGCAGGTTGGCCGATTCAAGCAAGTGACGAAAACATTTGCTGCCTTACCAGATTTCGATGTTGAGAATGTGTGTGTGCATCAGGCGAGCCTGTTTGCACGTGGTTTAAAAGAAGACAGTTTACTTATGCCGGTCAAGGTCATCAATGACGGTCAGATCGCAGCGATGATTGCCGAGCAGGACCGGGTATTCACGTTTTGACTACTTTACATACCATGAGTAAAAGCTGGCATCAGGCCAGTTGGCTATACGAGTCGTTGGCATTTGCCAAAGCAGGGGATGCCATCTTGATGCTTGGCGACGCAGTGCAATGCGTCGATGCGCCAGTGACGCTAGCCTCGTTCGTGGCCAAATGTGGTGCGCAAGGGGTGGTTGTGTATGCCTTGCAGTCCGACCTAGAGCTGCGTGGTGTTGGTACCCCACTCGCGGGCATTGACGTGGTGGATGACGCCGGATTCGTTAACCTGGTCGTTGAGCATAAAAAACAGGTCGCGTGGTAACAGAATGACGCACAGTATCGAATTTAACGGACAGCAATTTGCCACAGATGTGCAAGGGTTTCTCAAGGACCGCTTGCAATGGAGCGAAGACCTCGGACGTGAGATCGCACGACGTGATGGTGTGGAGTTGACGGATGAACACTGGGAGGTCATTCACTATTTTCGTGAATACTACGATGATTACAATATCCCGCCACCAATCCGAATGGTGATTCGCGTGTTCAAGAAAGCGTTCGGTGAGGAGAATGCCAACAGTCGTTATCTGTTGTCGTTATTCCCGGAAGGCGCGACCAAGTCAGCCAGTAAATACGCGGGGCTCCCCAAGCCGAAAAACTGCAAATAGGCGAGGGTTTTCGCCTGATAGGGCGCGTGGAAATATTTTGTGCTTTCAAACAATAAAAGCTTCTTCTATTTTGCAAAACCGTTAAAATCCGCGCATGAACTTTGTAGATGAAGCAGAAATTTCGGTCAAGGCTGGTAACGGTGGGCACGGCGCACTGAGCTTTCGCCGTGAAAAATATATTCCTAAAGGTGGCCCCGACGGCGGTGATGGTGGTCGAGGTGGCAGTGTGTATTTGCAAGCCACCGACGGCTTGAACACGCTCGCTGATTTTCGTTTTGTGCGTCACTACGACGCGAAAGGTGGTCAATCCGGTGGTGGCAAGTTAAAGAGCGGTCAGGGTGGTGCGGATCTCACCATCAAAGTGCCCGTTGGTACCATGGTGTATGACGCGCAAACCGAAGAATTGATCGCTGATATGACCGAAGCAGATCAGCGTGTAATCGTCGCCAAGGGTGGCGA
>JAUHZM010000138.1 GCA_030426005.1 Gammaproteobacteria bacterium | reverse complement strand
CCCAGTCACGAGCACGTTTCTCGGCTTCTGAGCCACCCAGGCGAGGTCCGACTTCGGTGGTTAATGACTCGACGATTTCATAGCCGAGATTGCTGTCGAGGGCGTTATCGATAAGCTTGTTCGCGGTCTCAAGAATGGCAGGCTCGAGACCGGTCTCTGCTTTACTGTCCTGGGCTTGGGCGTGGAGGTTAGTGCTCATGCAGACGAGCAATCCGCTGATCATCAGTTTGATGGCGGTTGAACATTTCATTGTGGACTCCGGAAGATGTCGGTGAAAATTGAACATAATGCGTAAGTATTACGACTGCGACGAAGGCACAGTCGTTGTGTTGAGCCGTATTACTGAGACCAGAGCGATGACTGCCAGTGCGGCAGAGACGATGAACGGCGCTCCAGGAAAGTGTACGGCGGCGTCGGTGGCGGTGAAGTATGACAGCGTTGTATTGTAAATCAGTGGTGCAGCCAGCGCAGCCAGTGCGGCAAGGCTGCCATTAAATCCTTGCAGCTCACCCTGACTGTCGACCGGTGTGCGTTGCGACATCATGGCATTCACGCTGGGCATCACCATGCCCTGAATGCCTACAATCAAGCATACGGCCAGGGTTAACACAGCGCTGTTGGTGAACGCATAGAACAGCATGGATAGGGTGGCTGAGCATAAACCGATGATGGCTGCACCGCGTTCGCCCCAGCGATTCACGACCCGACCCAACACCAGCATTTGCACCAGCGCCATGGAAATCCCCACCAGCGTTAACGAAAGCCCAACCATTTTGCTGTCCCAGCCAAATTTGATCGGTGCAAAATAGGCCCAACTGACCGGATAGATATTGGTGCTGGTGACCCAGATAAAGTAAATCGCGGCGATGCCTAATACACCTGGAAGGCGCTTTAAACTGAGTAATGCACCAACCGGATTGGCCCGGCGCAACGAAAAAGTACGCCGTGATGACGCGGGCATTGTTTCAGGGAACGCCACCAAACCATACACGAACACACAGGCCGCCAGCGCGGCAGCCACAAAGAATGGGACACGAGTGCCGATGTCGCCGAGCAATCCGCCTAGAGCGGGGCCGACCATAAAGCCGATGCCAAATGCCGCGCCAACCATGCCAAAGCGTTTGGCTCGATCCTGTGCGCTGGAGATGTCCGCCATCACGGCGTTTGCGGGGCCAAAGATCGCACCGAGTGCGCCCGCAATGGAGCGACCAATAAATAGCCAGAGAATGTTTTGTGCAAAGCCCATGAGGAAGAAATCCACACTGAAGCCAGCAAGCGAAGCCAAAAACACCGGGCGACGCCCAAAGCGATCACCAAGGTTGCCGACCAGTGGCCCCATCAGAAACTGAAACACCGCATAGGAGGCTGCAATCAGTCCACCTATCCAGGTGGCTTCTGATAGTGAAATTTGTTCCAACTCAACGATCAGCTCTGGCAGCACCGGCATGATGATGCCGAAGCCGATGGCGTAGGCAAATACTGTCAGTAAAACGAAGCGCGTGGCACGCTTTTGCTGGAGAGTGTCGATCACGTTACTGGATTTGGCAGGTCTTAGTCTGAAACAAGCGAATGCGGCAGTGAGCAGTTAGTGTAAAGGATATTGGAGTAAAACACCGCCACGCATTGTGCTAAAGTTTTTATTCAACACAGTTAATTAAACCGGGAGCGTCTCATGCCAACACAGATTATGTGGGCAAGCCTAGCCATCAGTCTTCTTATCTTCTTGAGCGCCTGCGGGGGCAGTTCTTCTGAACAGTCCACCGAGACACCATTGGAACGAATGATCGAACCTCAGTTGGACGCCATAGACAAGGCCAAAGACGTTGAGGACGAACTGCAGGACGCTGTAAAAGAGCGAGAGAATGCCATGCGCGAGAATGGCACCTAACCCAGAATGACGCGTTCCTCTGAAAAACTGCTGTGGACCATCATCGTTTTACAGCTGATGGTGATAGCGTACCTGCTGGTGTTCAGTTCAAAGCTTAGCGCGCGGTTGGATGTAGCACTAATGAGTCGCCCGGTCTCGTCATCACCAACACTGGTACCGCAATCGCAGCCAACGCTGGATTCAGTCGACGTGCAGCAATTGCGGGCATGGTGGCAGCAGGATCTGGCTGAGGCTTTGTCCGCGCAGCAGCGACCAGCCAGCGACGCGGTCGTTTCAGTCACCGAAGCGTCAACTGAAGTGGCTGAAATCAGTGCGCCATTTGACTTCACTGAATTAGATAACCAACTTGCTGATTTACTTAGTGACGGTTTGTATTCTACTGTTGATATGGGGCAGATAGAGTCGGCGATTGCCGAGTTGCCCAGCCAACACCGCCAGAAGGCCATGAACCGGGTAATGCGTAAACTCAGTACCGAGAATATCGTGATCAGCCAGTGAATGTGGCGGCGTTGTGCGGGATTGTGTTCGATTCATAAGAGATTCAGTCTCGAATGATGACTCCTACTTAAACACAACAATGAGGATTACCATGAAACTCACTCGTGTATTACTCACAGCCTGTCTGAGCCTGATCAGTGCCACGGCTATGGCTGGCAAAACGCAGCCAGCACCCGTTACGATCGATCTAGTGAACCGTGTCGCTTCCGGTGATATGGTCACCGCCCGGTTTTCTTCGAACGAGGAGGAACTGATCGGTTGCGGCGTTCGCTACTACGAAGATGCTGGCGGCGCCATTACCTACGCCTTTTGTCAGGCGCGACTCGATGCCTCCGAAACGGGGTTGATTCTTTGCAGCACGTTTAATACGGAATTGATTGAAGCAATTCAGTCAATCAGCGCTTTTTCGTTCGTCACATTCAGTTGGAATGAAGACAATGAGTGCACCCGAATAGGTAACTCAAGCCAGTCCATGTACATTCCAAATTTCAGGCTGCGTCGCCGATAAACACAAGAGAATCGCCATCGCCCAATGCGGTGGCGGTTTGTGTCATTTATTCGGTCTGGTTAATCTCCGAGAAGCCATCATCCAGTTCGATCGAAAAATCATCGTTTTCGAACTCGTCCAGATTGCGCTTTACATAAAACAGCGATAGCCCAACTGCCAATATCAGTCCAAGGCCTAGCCACAACCAGCCACCATCAAGGACCAGCGCAGCGATCACACCAACCGGCAAACCCTGTATTGTTCCTTTTACGATGGCTTGTCTTATCAATGACTTACGCAGCAGCTCGTCCGTCTCAGCGTCTAGGTCGGCTAATGCGGCGGCATCCGCTTCAAACTCAATGGGCTCAGATGACATAGGCTCGTCGAATACATCGGCTTGCTCAGCTTGTTGCTCACGTTCCATGAGTATGCGACGCAACGACATCGGTTTTTCCAGCTCTGGCTGTTCGGCCTGTTCTTCCGTTTTCGAAAACTGACTCGCCACGATTTCCGCAGCGCGGTCTACGCGTTTATACAGCGACTTGGAGATGACCATCGAACCGCGAACAAAAAAGTGCTGCATGGTGGTGTCGCTGTCAGGGAAGTGAGATTCGATGGCCGCACCGCGCAAACCAGCTTTGAACAGTCCGTGTAATAGTTCGTAAGGTAACTCCTCGCCAGCATTGCTCTGGTATTCAACCCGAATGTAATCTGGCCGCGCAGTCACCTCAGGTTCGGTCCACTCGACGCCCCATTGTCGTGGCAATTTCATTTTAAATTGGTTGGCAAATCGCTGAGCCTGTGCAAAGTCCTCCTCGTTGAGTTTGAGAAACATCAACAGGCAGGTCTTGTGACTGTCTTCGTGGTCGAAGAACAGTAATAATTTGTTTTTACTCTGTGTCATAAATTAACCGAAACCCCTCATCCGAGACTGGCTACCACGAGGTCTCTTCACCCAATGTTTTGTCAGTTATTTTTTGGTCGCAAGCCACTTGGGTGGCGCAGTTGTTTGAGTCAATTGTGCGACCGAGTCATTTTTATGTCTGGATTATTAAAACTGCGTGCGGCAATTGCAAATGGGCACATCGACGTCCGAGATTGTCAATTTTTGTCATCGTCTTGAACGAAGCAAAACCGCGACCGGACAAGGCCTGCCGGGAATTCTGCAGATTGTTAACTTTTACAGACAATCGTCATCTTACTGTCACGCAAAGGCTCAAAAATGGAGATCGGTTGGCCATTGTTTTTGGCTGGGTAGAGCTACCAGTCGGTAGAGGTAAGTTAGTCGTGTTCTCTAAGTTGTTCGGTAAATACCGATTTCTCGTTATTTCCATTGCGCTGTTTATCATTTTTGATTTAGGCGTGCTGATTCTCAATTTCTATACCTCTGGCAGGATCGCTGAGCAGACCGAGTTGATTAACCTGGCAGCACGGCAAAGCACCTTGAGTCAGCAGATGTCGAAAGCAACTCTTTACATCAAGTCGCAAAAACTACAGCAATGGGTGTATCAGTCCGGCTTAGAAGAGCTGCGCAGTCACTACACCCTGTTTGGTGAAACACTGAATGCGTTGACGCACGGAGGGCGGGCTACCTCGACCGAAACTGGCGAGAAAATTCACGTCGATCCAGTGACAACCGAACGCGGCAGGTTCCTCCTGAGTCAGGCGAACCAGTTATGGTCTGGCTTTGAAACAGCGATTTCCCCGTTGATGAAAGACACGCTGATAACCGACGAAGAAATCAAGCCAGCGTCGGAGTTCATCGCGCGCAATAACCTGGTGCTGTTTGACCTCATGACCCAACTGACTGATCACTTCAGTCACGAAGCCGAAGCGCAAACCACCTTGCTAAGACGCGCACAAGTCGCCGGTATCTCCCTCGCGACGATTAACTTTTTTGTGATCTTATTCCATTTTCTAAAACAGCTACGAACGCGTGACCGTCGACTTGAATTAAAGCAGCATGAATCCGATCAATTGCTCGCCAGCATTGATGACGGCGTGTGTCTGGTCGATGCTAATCTGCGGATCGGTCTGCAACACTCAGGCCGATTGGAAGAAATCTTTGGCACCAATCAGATTGCCGGGCGCAAATTCGCCGCGTTTTTGAACCGATACGTCACCGAGTCGACTGCGCGTAGTGCGCATGATTTTATCTCCTTGTATTTCAAACAGCATGTGAGTCCAGACCTGATTGGCGACCTGAATCCACTGAAAGAAGTTAAAGCCTTTGTTGAAGCGCCGAGTGGGAAGCACGAAGAAAAGTTCCTCAACTTCAGTTTTGCACCGCTCGTGCAGGAAGACGGCGAAACCGTGTTGTTGGTGACCGTGCAAGACATCACGGATCGCGTTAAATTGCGCAGTACCCAGGAAGCCTCCGAAACCAAGATGCACACCCAGTTGGCCTTGTTTTCGCAAATTTTGCCAATCAACCCAGACGAGCTGCGCTTGTTTATCGATCAGGGTATGTCATCGCTCGCCAAAGTGAATCAGGTTCTCAAAAGTCAGCGTGGTCAGGCGCAAAGTATTGCCGAGAGTTTGACGCAAATCATGCCACTCGCGCACCGTGTCAAAGGCGACGCACGCAGCATTGGTTTAACCACCCTGGGCGAACAAGTGCACGCGTTTGAAGAAGACATCGCCTTGCTGTTGCAACGAGCGAAGGCGGAGCCTCTGAGTGGGCGTGATGTGTTGCCGCTGACGGTGGAACTCAAGCAAATCATTGAAAACATCGAGTTACTCAAAAGCCTGTGTGAGCGGCTTCAACAATACGGTATTCGCTACGATCAATCCGTCACCAATCAAGGCGCAAAAGCACTGGCTGGTCCAACAATGCCGCCTGCGATCAATCAGCGCTGGCATGGGTTGCAAACTATGGTCGACGAAATCGCCGCCGAGCAGGGCGTAGCTGCAATGCTCGACGTGCGGGGGTTCGAACACCCATTACCGCGCCATGTTGAACAATCTTTGTATTCGATGGCGGTGCAACTGGTGCGTAACAGCCTAGCGCACGGCATTGAGTCAGCTGACGGCCGGCGCGCAAACCGTAAACCCAGCGTCGGTCGAATCCAGCTTGCACTCAGCGATGATGGTCAGGGTAACTACCGGTTCGTGGTTGAAGACGATGGTCGGGGTTTTGATTATGCTGCCATTGAGCGGGCAGTGAAAGCTCAGCACGCCGAGCCGGCGGTGGATCGCGCGCTGTCTAAAGCAGAACTGTTGAAGTTTGTGTTCACCGAGTCCTTCAGCACCAAAACACAGGCCGATGCCACAGCGGGTCGCGGCGTCGGCTTACCTTTGGTGTGGGATTTAGCCAAACAGATCGGTGCCAAAGTTCAGGTGCGCAGCGTGGCCAAAGAGTTCACGCAGTTCATTTTTCTGTTTAGCTGTTCAAGCCAGGTCGATGATTCACCATTGAACGCCAAGGTCGCCTAGGAGTCGCACATGAAGCTCTTAATCGTTGACGATTCCCTAGTGATCAGAAACAAAATCAGCCGTAGTCTACTCTCGCGATTTGCCAAAGTGGAACGCGCAGAGAATGGGCGTCAGGCGTTGGAGTCCGCCAAAAAGGAACTGCCAGACCTCATTACCATGGACCTCACCATGCCTGAAATGGGCGGCGTTGAATGTATCCGGCATATGGTTACCGTCGCCCCTAAAGCCGCGATTCTGGTGGTGTCGGCCTTGTCTGACAAACACACCGCCATCACCGCGCTCAAATACGGCGCCAACGGGTTTCTCTGTAAGCCATTTACCGAGAGTGATTTGCAAAGCGCAATCGAACAGGTGTTAAAAGTAGCGGGGCAACGATGAAAGATTTACAACACATCACTACCTTTCTGGATGGCGTGTCGCGTTATTTCGCACACGTGTCTAAAGACCCCAAATCACTCGAACTCGGCACGCCGTATCTGGTGCGGAATCATGAGCAACTGGGGCTTGATCTCACCGGAGCCATTGCGATTTCAGGCAAAACCAAAGGCTTCGTGTTTTTCTCATCGTCGCGCGCCTTACTTAAGTACCTGTTGCTCAGCTTAGGCGAGTCAGAATTTACAGATCAATATATGTCCGACATCGTGGGCGAAGTCGCCAACACGATATCCGGTAATGTAAGAAAAACCCTCGGCCCTGAGTTCCATATCTCCACTCCCAAAGTCATCTGCGGCCACCTCGACAACGACAGTCTCAAGCCCGAACGCTTGAGTTACGTTTTGCCCTTAAAGTGGCGCGGCAACACCGCGCAGCTCATCGTAAGCCTCGATTCCATCGACGCCCGAGAGTGATTAAAAACTAACGAGAAATTTTCAAATTCCGCTTTTGCACCAGCGCACAACGCTATATAATCGCCCCTCCTTGCCCCAGTGGTGGAATTGGTAGACGAAGAACCGAGTCCGAATGGACGAAGTTCGAGTGCCGCAAAGCGGCCACGCGTAGCGTGTCGAACAATCTCAGGGCAGCGTGAATCACTTTACGTATCCACAATATGCAGTATGCCCAGGTGGTGGAATTGGTAGACGAAGAACCGAGTCCGAACGGACGAAGTTCAAGTGCCGCGAAGCGGCCACGCGTAGCGTGTCGAACGATCTCAGGGCGGCGTGAATCACTTCACGTATCCACGATATGCAGTATGCCCAGGTGGTGGAATTGGTAGACGAAGAACCGAGTCCGAATGGACAAAGTTCAAGTGCCGCAAAGCGGCCACGCGTAGCGTGTCGAACAATCTCAGGGCAGCGTGAATCACTTCACGTATCCACAATATGCAGTATGCCCAGGTGGTGGAATTGGTAGACACGCTAGCTTCAGGTGCTAGTGGCCTTACGGCCGTGGAGGTTCAAGTCCTCTCCTGGGCACCATTCCAAAAGTCTCAAAATCCCTCTCGAATTTCACGCACTAAAACTCCAGCCTACGCCGGATATCCGGTCATATTTTTCCAACTAAAATACTGCATAAATAAACAGTATGTCTCGTTGATTTACTAAAAATGGGTAACTTTAAGCCCCATCTCGCGCACACTTTGCCACTTTTGATATTAAACAAAGCAAAGAAAATCAAAGGCTTAGATATTTTATTGAGAATGTTATTGCGCACTGCTAGGATTGATATTGCGCACGCACACTTGC
>JAUHZM010000137.1 GCA_030426005.1 Gammaproteobacteria bacterium | reverse complement strand
CCGATGCTGGCGTGCCGTCCAACTCGACATGCAATCCACAACGGCTAGCAAACGCCATCTCGCAAAGCGCGGTCAACATACCGCCGTCCGAGCGATCGTGGTATGCCGTGAGCAATTCGCTTGCGACCAGCTGTTGAATCGCTAATAAACCGTTTTTAAGCAATGTCGGATCGTCAACGTCTGGGGTTTCAGTGCCAACCTGGCCGTATACCTGAGCCAGGATTGAACATGCCAAACGTTGTTGACCGCCCGACAAATCCAGTAGATAGATCGGCGCATCAGCGGCTTTGTCCAGCACGGGTGTGAGCACTTTGTGTGCGTTCGATACTGGCGCAAAGGCACTGATGACACACGACACCGGCGCAGTCACACTGTGTTGTTGTCCCGCAGTATCCTGCCACACACTTTTCATTGACATGGAATCCTTGCCGACTGGAATGGCAATCCCTAGCTGTGGGCATAATTCCATGCCAACCGCTTTGACGGTAGCGTAGAGCGCGGCATCATCGCCTTCATGCCCTGCGGCAGCCATCCAGTTTGCTGACAACTTAACCTCCGACAAATCGCGTATATTCGCCGCACACAAATTGGTCAATGCTTCGCCGATGGCCATACGACCACTGGCTGGGGCATTCACCGATGCCAACGGCGTACGCTCTCCCATCGCCATGGCTTCACCGGCAACACCGGTGTAGGCAGACGTGGTCACCGCGACATCCGCCACCGGCACCTGCCACGGTCCGACCATTTGATCACGTGCAATCATGCCACCAACGCTACGGTCGCCAATCGTAATGAGGAAGGTTTTATCTGCCACTGTCGGACACGCCAGAACACGATCCAACGCCTCCGCCAGCGTGACATTATCCAACGCGAGTGTCGGGGCGTTGCGATCCGCACTGGTGACATCCCGCAACATCTTGGGCGGTTTACCAAACAAGGTCGCCATCGGCAAATCAATGGGGGTTTTCTGGCGCTCGGTGCCGTCTGCAAAGTGCGGATCTTCTAATACCAAGACCTCGTCGCCTGTGGCTTGCCCCACCACACAGTAAAGGCATCGTTCGCGCTGACAAATGGCTTCGAATTCTGCTAAACGTTCAGGCGCCACCGCCAGCGTGTAACGTTCTTGCGCTTCATTACACCAAATCTGCATTGGTGACATGCCTGGCTCGTCATTTAACACCTTACGGAGATCAAAACGACCGCCACGGCCGGCATCACCAACCAACTCCGGCAAGGCATTACATAAACCACCGGCACCGATATCATGGATCGAAATAATCGGGTTTTGATCGTCCATCGCCCAGCAGGTATCAATGACTTCCTGACAGCGGCGTTGCATCTCAGGGTTGCCGCGCTGGACCGATGCGTAATCCAATTGTTCACTACTCTGACCCGACGCTACGCTCGACGCGGCGCCACCGCCAAGGCCGATCAACATCGCTGGTCCACCTAACACCACAATGTATGCGCCATCCGGAATGATGTTTTTCTTAACGTGCTGCGCGCGAATATTACCGAGGCCACCGGCTAACATAATCGGCTTGTGATAACCACGCACATCTTCTGGGGCTGAAATCGCTTGCTCGTAAGTACGAAAATAGCCTGCAATATTGGGGCGCCCAAATTCATTATTAAACGATGCACCACCAATTGGGCCTTCCAGCATGATCTGTAACGGTGACGCAATTCGAGCTGGCTTGTTCTCGGGTGTTTCCCAGGGTTGTGGCAAATTAGGCAACCGCAAGTTCGACACCGAGTATCCGGTCAACCCAGCCTTTGGCTTGGAACCACGACCGGTCGCACCTTCATCCCGAATCTCACCGCCAGATCCAGTGGCTGCACCGGGAAACGGTGAAATAGCCGTTGGATGATTGTGCGTTTCGACCTTACACAAGATATGAATCGGTTCTTGCGATGCCGCATATTCACGCGACACTGGATCGGCGAAAAAACGCCCTTCGGTACTGCCTTCAAGAACAGAGGAGTTGTCCGAGTAGGCAACCAAGGTGCCTCGGCTGTTCTGGATATGCGTTTCGCGAATCATGCGAAACAAGGAATGCGCCTGCGCTTCACCGTCAATAACCCAATCCGCATTAAAAATTTTATGGCGGCAGTGTTCCGAGTTGACCTGCGCAAACATCATCAACTCGACATCCGTTGGATTCTTTTTGAGCTGCGTATACTGTGTGACTAAATAATCAATCTCATCTTCGGAAAGCGCCAGGCCCAGTTCCGTATTCGCCGACTCCAGCGCTGAGCGCCCTTCCGCCAACAGCGGCACCTCAAACAAACTCTTCGGTGCTTCAGCCTTGAATAAGACCTCAGCGTCGTCGATTTGTCGCAACACAGACTCCGTCATCGGATCATGCAGCGCAACGGCTATTTGAGCTAACTCAGCATCCGTGAAGGGTGTGCTGGATTGAATGTAAAAGCCGATGCCGCGTTCGATTCGTGCGATGTCCCCGAGGTCGCAGTGGTGTGCAATATCAGTGGCTTTAGTCGACCAAGGTGAGATCGTGCCAAAACGCGGGATCACAAACAAACGCTGGCCTTGGTGCTCCACCTCGGCGCTGCGAGGTCCGTAGGCAAGGATTCGCTCGAGTGTTTGCATCCGCGTTGCATCCAAGGACTCAACACCTGGTTTCAAACACACCAAGTGTTGGTATTCAGACTGAATTGATTGCAATGCAGGAAAGCTTTGCTGTAAATCCGTCACAATCTTTTGAATTCGAAAACTGGAAAGCGCTTGGCCGCCACGGAGTCGCAACATGGTAATTTCCACCGGTAAAGATTAATTTTTTAGTCAGGTTTAAAAAGTCAAACGCCAGACTGCTCTGATTGGCAGTCTGGCGTCTATGTTATTTATGCACAGCCGTGTTTAGGCAACGGTAAGGCAAGCCGGTGTCAAATCTGTAACCCCAGACGCTTGGCTACTTCCTCGTACGCTTCAACCACACCACCAAGGCCCCTACGGAATCGATCTTTGTCGAGTTTTTCGCGCGATTCGGCGTCCCAGATACGACAGCCATCGGGCGAAAACTCATCGCCCAGATACAAAGTGTCACCTTGGCGACCAAATTCCAACTTGAAGTCGACCAGAATCATCCCCGCATCTGCAAATAACTTAGATAGGATTTGATTTACTTGCAGCGTGGTTTGTTGCATCACGTCAATATCTGACTGAGTCGCCCAACCAAAGGTGGTGATATGCGATTCATTGACCATTGGGTCATGCAAAGCATCATTCTTAAGGAAAAATTCAAACGTAGGCGGATTCAAAGCCAAGCCATCTTCAACACCGAGTCGACGACAAATCGATCCAGAGGCAATATTGCGCACTACGCATTCCACAGGGATCATTTCCAGTCTGCGCACTAAGGAATCGGTATCGGACAAGACTTTCAAAAAGTGCGTGGTGACCCCATTCGCTTCAAGATGCTGCATGATAAATGCGTTAAACTTATTGTTGACCATCCCCTTACGATCAAGCTGCTCAACTTTTTCACCATCAAACGCCGAGGTGTCATTTCTAAAATGCAAGATCAGCGCATCTTCTTGCTCGGATGCATACACTGATTTGGCCTTGCCGCTATAAAGTTCTTCACCACGTTGCATAGGTCTATCTCACTTCAACTGTCACTGGTCGGGGTAACGTAGGGAGCCTGGCGTTACTTAAAGGTTATTCAAGATTCGCGCAAAGATTTTGTTGCTGCTCTCGGCGGGCACCACAACCCCTGCACGGTTTAGTACGGTCACTGCCGTTTGGCCTTTTTCTTCCACGGTTTGCAAACCGCAATATTCGCTCGGCTCGGTCTTGTCACGCATAAAAATCGACCAACCACCGCGCTTCTGAACGCGCACGGCTTTCTCAGGGATATCCGCACAGCCAATCGCAAATCGACCTGCGGTCTCATTACGAGAAAAAATGGTGACGTCGGACTTTTGTAGGTTCGCTGCCAAATACGCCCAGGCCTCAGCGAACGACGCATCAATGACAAGCTTGGATCGACCACCACGCGTTTCGACCACGCGGGCTGTCAAGGTACGCTGCTTGGATTGAGGCTCAGGCTCCGGCACCACGTCAGTCTCTGCGACTGCGACAGTTTGTTCAACGGCTACCGGCGCTTCCGACTCAGCGATGACGACGTCTTCAGGCACTTCCGGTTCGTCGTCCAACACCGGCTTACTCGCGGGGGACCCGGACGGCTTGATCAGCGGCGGCAATGCACGCGCTGACTTATATTCCGCACTGTCGTCCACGCTCTGGATAATTCGTTTGTTGTTGCAGCCAGTCAGTAAACACGCCGTTACCAAGCTAAAGATGACCCAGCGAACGGCACGGCTGCGTGTAGAGTTCGATGCTCTTGCATTCAAAGCGAGAGTGTTAGGCCTAATTTGTTGCTGAATTAGATTCATCATTTTATTGATTTTCTTGGAGTGGAATACCCGCTTCCGTCATCGCGGCCGCGACAGCTTGTTCGTGTTTCGCACTTAACGAGGTTAAGGGCAAACGCAAGGCGTTCGCAGTATAGCCCATTTTCGACACGGCGTACTTAACCGGAATAGGATTTGACTCCAAAAACAGGTCTCGATGTAAAGCACGCAACTGCTTGTCGTATTGTTCAGCGGTAGAAAAATCACCTTTCAAACCAGCGGCACACATTTTACTCATAAGCCCAGGTGCCACATTCGCGGTCACAGAGATATCGCCTCGTGCGCCAAGTTTGATGTAATCCAGGGCGGTGGCGTCATCACCAGACAAGATAGTTAAGCGATCGCCACACAAATCCACTAATGCCTTACCGCGCTGCATATCACCCGTGGCATCTTTACAGCCAACGATATTGTCTATATCGGCTAACCGTGCCACGGTGTCGTTGTGGAGGTCGGCCACGGTGCGCCCTGGGACGTTGTACAACAATTGTGCAATCGGCACCGACTCAGCAATTTTCTTATAATGCAAATACAGGCCTTCTTGCGTCGGCTTGTTATAGTACGGCACGACCAAAAGCGCCGCATCGGCACCTAAGCGTTCTGCGTGTTTAGTTAAATGCACAGCCTCTTGAGTTGAGTTGGCACCGGTACCTGCGATCACGGGGATACGCTTATTAACGGTTTTAATCGTATGCTCGATGACGGACAGGTGCTCATCGACTGTCAACGTGGCCGACTCGCCCGTGGTACCAACTGCCACAATGCCATTGGTGCCTTCAGCGATGTGGAACTCAATAAGACGCGTCAATGCGGCATAATCCACACTGCCATCTGCCTGCATCGGTGTTATTAAAGCAACAATGCTGCCTTCTAGCTTCATTAGTTCGTATGATCCGTAAGTTTCAAGATATCAAAACGGGAACGCAGAGCTTACTCTTCTTCTGCGTCCTCAGACTGGTGTTTAAATTTGTTTAATACGTAAAACAGCGCCCCGCTGAGCATATAACCAAGGCCAAACAGCAAGAATGCCATTGGCGGGTCCCAATAAATCAGCGCAAATATCATCACACCAATGATCAAGCCGACAAAAGGCATTTGATCACGAAAATTTGCGTCTTTAAATGAGCGGTATTTGATATTGCTCACCATTGCCAGCGCTGTTGCCAACATGACTAAGGCCAGCAGTCCAGAGATCGCCGACACATCAATATCGTAATCGACCAACACCCAGACAATCGACGCCATTATCGCCGCTGCGCCGGGACTGGGCATACCGGTAAAATACGCTTTATCGGAACTGGCAACCACATTAAAACGGGCCAACCGCAGTGCCGCGCAGGCAATATACACAAAGGTAACCAAACTGCCGAATCGACCCAGCTCAGACAGTGCAAACTCAAACAACACCATTGCTGGTGCGACGCCAAAAGACACCATGTCAGAGAGGCTGTCGTACTCGGAACCAAAGGCACTTTGAGTATTGGTTAATCGTGCTAAGCGTCCATCCAAAATATCCATGACCATCGCCGCGTATATCGCCAACGAGGCCGCTTCAAAATGCCCGAGGCGCGCCTGCATGATGGCGTAGAACCCAGCGAACAAACCTGCAGTGGTGAACAGGTTCGGCAACACATAGATGCCCTTGGCGGGTTTGGCACGAGTCTCAAACTGATCAGATTCCGATTCTGACTCGACGGACGTAAGTTTAGGCTGCTTTGAACTCATGCTCGCGATTATACAAGTTCAAAGCAGAAAAAGGACATGATTTATTCGCGCTTAAACACCGAAGCTGCCGAGAATTGATGTGCCTGAGCTAACATTGTCACCAAGCTTCACCGCAGCGGCAAACTCAACGGGCAAAAATAGATCCACGCGGCTGCCAAAGCGAATGTAGCCGTAACGCTGACCCTGCTCAAGTGCGTCGCCCTCGTTGACATAACAAAGAATTCGGCGCGCAACCAGGCCGGCCACCTGCACGGAAATCACATCACGCCCTTCTGGTGTTTGCAACCAAATGGCATTGCGCTCATTCTGCTCAGATGCTTTATCAAACGCAGCATTCACAAATAAACCGGGATGGTACCAAACCTTCTTCACCGTACCCGCGACTGGTGCACGATTTGAATGCACTGAAAACACATTCATAAATACGCTGATCTTGAACGCTTTACGATCGAGATAAGGGTCATCCACCACGCCGGTAAAAATCACCTTGCCATCGGCCGGTGAAATCAGCGCATTCGCCTGTTCTGGAATCTGGCGGTGCGGATCACGAAAAAACTGCAACACAAACAGAAAAATAACCCAGAACAAAATCGCCACGTACCATGGAAAAACCACGCTGGTGATAATCGCAGCACCGAATGTCAACGCGAGATAAAACCACCCTTCTCGGGCCAAAATCGGGTGTGAGTCGATCAGTTTCATAGAGTTCTACCTATAAAAAAAAAGGTGGCAAACTGCCAGCCCAAAAAATCAGACGGCGCACTGAAGACTGCTCCAGTACGCCGCACACAGCTTAGATGCCCAGAGCCTAACACACTCTGGCAAATAAACTTGAATTTAGTTCTTGTCTTTGTCGATGATTTTTTGGATCCAAGGCATCATCGCACGCAGCTTTTCACCGGTTTCTTCAATCGGGTGCGCTGCATTATTTCGACGCCATGCGGTCATCATTGGGTAGTTCAACGCGCCTTCAGAGATAAACTGCTTGGCGTATTCACCATTTTGGATGTTCTTTAAACAGGTGCGCATAGCCTCACGCGACTGTTCATTGATTACCTTCGGGCCAGTCACGTACTCACCGAACTCCGCATTGTTGGAGATCGAGTAGTTCATGTTGGCGATACCGCCCTCATACATTAAATCAACGATCAACTTTAACTCATGCAAGCACTCAAAATACGCCATTTCAGGTGCGTAACCCGCTTCAGTCAAGGTTTCGAAACCCATCTTGACCAGCTCAACCGCGCCGCCACACAAAACTGCTTGTTCACCGAACAAATCGGTTTCAGTTTCGTCTTTGAAGGTAGTTTCAATAATACCGGTACGACCGCCACCAATCGCTGATGCATACGACAGAGCAACGTCTTTGGCATCGCCGCTGGCGTTTTGGAATACGGCCACCAGATCCGGAATACCACCACCGTTGACAAACTCATTGCGAACAGTGTGGCCCGGCGCCTTTGGTGCAATCATGATGACATCCAAGTCGGCACGCGGCACAACCTGGTTGTAATGAATCGCAAAACCATGCGCAAAAGCCAGAATCGCGCCTTGCTGCAAGTTTGGCTCGATTTCTTCTGCATACAGTTTTGATTGGAACTCGTCTGGCGTCAGCACCATCACCACGTCTGCAGCCGCAACAGCCTCAGGCACAGTGCTCACTTTGAGACCGTGAGCTTCGGCTTTTTTGATTGAAGACGAACCAGGACGCAGTCCGACAGTGACATCGACACCAGAGTCCTGCAGGTTGCAGGCGTGAGCATGCCCTTGCGAGCCGTACCCAAGAATGGCCACTTTTTTGCCACGGATTATCGAGAGATCACAGTCCTTATCGTAATAAACTTGC
>JAUHZM010000136.1 GCA_030426005.1 Gammaproteobacteria bacterium | reverse complement strand
ACACCACAGTGCCGATGGCATCGCCTACCAAGCGGATGCTGAAAAATCAGGCGTCGCTGGGACCATCTCCGATATCCGCGGTGCGCAGGACCCGACCATTTTCCAAACCTATCGTGCCGGAGAGCTGAATCTGAGCTATCCATTACAAAATGGCGAATACACCGTGACACTGAACTTTACCGAACCAGACAAAGTCGAGATAGGCGATCGCGTTTTCAATGTCTTGGTTGAAGGTGAGGTGGTGATTCCAAATTTCGATATCTTCCAGGCCCGAGGCACCACCAGCAATATGGCCGTGGTCTGGTCAATTCCAGCAGTCAAGGTAACGGATGGTCAACTCGACATTCAGCTAGATGCAATCAATGGCGAACCTGTAATCAACGCGGTGGCGGTGCGCACCACACCAGCAAAACGCGATGACTGGCAACTGGTATGGCAAGACGAATTCGACTATGAAGGTGCACCAGACCCAAGCAAATGGACGCACGATATCTGGCCAGCTGGCAAGGTCAATCAAGAAGATCAGGCTTATACAGATCGATTAAAAAACGTGCGCGTTGAAGACGGTATGTTAGTTATCGAAGCCCACAAAGAGAAATACGATAATGCTGAGTACACCTCGGGACGTATTCACTCCGCAGGAAAAGGCGACTTACTGTATGGACGCGTAGATGTGCGCGCCAAATTGCCGTTTGGTCAAGGCACTTGGCCTGCGATCTGGATGTTGTCGACCAATCCATTCAAATACGCCACGAATTGCAAAACCGCTGCCGAATGGCAAGGTAACAATAAATGCGATGCTTGGCCGAACTCGGGTGAGATCGACATCATGGAACACGTTGGTTACGACATGAACCGCGTGCACGGTACGGTACACACCAAAGCCTACTACTGGGTGATCGGCAAACAGCGTCAGGGCACCATTGAAGCTGACAATGTTGACCAAAAGTTCTACGTCTACAGTCTTGAATGGTCACCAACCCGCATCGACATTCTGTATGACAACCAACCGTACTTTACGTATTTGAATCCCAATGAGGGTTGGGAAGGTTGGCCATTTGATCACCCATTCCATGTCATCTTGAACATCGCCATGGGTGGTGGTTGGGGCGGCGCCGGTGGCCCGACCGATGACTCAATCTTACCAGCGCGTATGTTGGTCGACTATGTGCGCTTGTATCAATTACCCGAATACCAAACCAAACCAGAAAAATAAACCGCATAAAAAACCCGGGTTGCACTCCACAACCCGGGTTTCTCGAGGCACCACGACTAGCGTGATCGCCTCTAGCCTCCACTACAAGGATTCCAAAAAGCGTAACAAGGCGTTCTTATCATTGGCCGACAAAGCTTGGTAATTAGCACGAGAGTTCGCACCTTCACCGCCATGCCATAAGATCGCTTCTTCAATCGATCTAGCGCGACCATCGTGCAAGTACGCATGATGCGGCGTACAGATTTCGCCTCCTTCGGCACCACTTGGGTTGGTAACACCACCCGTGACGCAGGCGTGTAAACCAAGACCCCATAGCGGTGTGGTCCGCCATTCACGACCGCTGGCATCACCTTCACCTAGATTGTCCGCCAAACCATCGCCCATATCATGCAATAGCATGTCTGAGTATGGGTGAATCGTCTGGTTTCGCGCTTCGGCCATTGGGTGATACGGACTAGTTTGCAACGTTGGTGTATGGCAGCCAGCGCAACCGGTATTACTGAAAACCTGCTTTCCGTAGACGATGGTTTGGTCTTCGAAACCCGATTCCCAGCCGCGCTGCGATCGTACACCCAAACCAGCAAGATAGGTCACCAGCTTATCGATCTCAGCGTCCGGTAACATCGGGCTGTTGTTACTACAGCCTGACTGATTCGAACCACAATCCAGGTTTGGCATGAGCGAGGTACGCACACCCATATCGGTATTCAGCGCCGACACCACTTGATGACGAATACTGCTGGTTCCGGCTTTCCAGCCAAAACGTCCGATGCGCGTTATCTGTGGATTAGCTGGATCCGCAACGCGATTTGCGCGACCAGAAATGCCGTCGCCATTCGCATCGTTCGGATCTTCCATACTCTCAATCGTGGATTCAGGAATCGCCTCCAACAAACCAAGTCCAACCAATCGTGGTGCGATGCGCGCTGAGAAACGCTCTGGCGCACCATTCTGGAATTGGTAGTTTGGTGCACGCAGGCCATTCGCCACATTGGACCAGAAAGCAATGGAAACGTCGCCTTCACCAGCGCCACCAACTCGGCGTGGTTGTAAGACTTTGCCGTATTGCGGATGCGGATTACTATTGGCGTCAGCCGTTTTGAATACCCAGCGATCGAGCAACTCATTGTTTGGCGCCACCGGCGCACCACCATTGCGTTCGTGGCAACCACTGCAACTGGCTTTGATGTACGGCTGGCTACCCGCGAGACCGGCTACTGTGTTTAACACACCGTTTTCTGGGTCCTCATCGTGCTGACCATCAATAAATGAAGAGTGCAAAATTCGTCGGCCTTCGAGGAATTTCTGACCATTCCCGTAACCGAGGTTGGTCGCCATTTGCATAAAGTGGTCATTCGGCTCATCGGTGTACTGATAGTGCAAAGTAGTGTTGCCGCCTAGCCAGTACGACGCAGGGATTTCACGGCTATCCTCCTGAAATTCGCCACCGCCCGGCACAAACTCTCCGGCGTTTTCGGTATACCACGGCACAATGCCTTTACCGACGATGTACAAAAATGTGGTGCCATAGTAGTTTGCCTGGCCGCGTGGAATGTCGTTGCGACTGAATTGCGATATTTCAAACTCCAAACGATCACCAATGCGGATCTCACGGTTAAATTGACGATTCACGTTGTCTGACTTGGTGTAGTTGTAATAGGTGCCGTCAAAACCAACGTACTGCATAATCCCGCCACCACTATATTCAGCCACGGTGTTACGGCCCAAATACCACCAACGATTCTCTGCTTCAGAGTCACTCAATGGCCACAGGGTGCGCACATTCATGGTAATGGTGTCACCACCTTTGGCTACGGTGTCAATAATTTCGATATTGCTGGCACGGTGCTCAAAGTAGAATTTGATGTAGTGGTCGTAAGCTTGGAATTGGTCTTCTCGCGCATGACGAGTTCGTGGTCGATCAGAAAAACGTGTTATTAGCGCGCTACCGGTGTCGACTTGTGTGTCGGGCTCCAGCGGTGTGCTGCTGTTGTACAAGGGTGTCACGGTCGATGGTGGCGGTGTAGAAACCGGGCAACCATTCGCATCCACCTGGGTTCCCGGAGCGGTATTTGGACATTGATCGCTGCTGTCCGGGACGCCGTCATTGTCGGAATCTGGATCACTTGGGCCGTTGCTTAAGGTGCCGAATACGCGCATCTCGAAAATCGAATAGCCCCAGTCATTGCCCGCACTACGTGCGGTGCCAAACATACGCAAGTAGCGATAACTGCCGCTTATGGTTAGGTCGTCAGTCCGATCACCGACCTGGCCGCCGCTGTAGTTATACAACGTCGTCCAACTGTTGCCATTGTTAGAGCCTTGGATTTGGTAGTTCGAGGCGTTTGCATATTCCCAGTCAATGCTCACGGCATTAAGGTCATAAGTCGCCCCGAGATCAACACGTAGCCAGCTCGGATCAGTCTGAAAATTGGACTCCCATCGCGTGGTCGGGTCGCCATCGAAGGCCAGTCCAGCCGCTTGCAAGGTGGTGCTGCCAGTGGCCGCTTTACCCAAAGCGATATTGTTATTGCTGGGCGCTAAACTGCCATACACTTTAAATTCATAGATAGAGTAGCCCCAATCATTACCTGCGCTTCGTGTTAGTCCGTACATACGTACATAGCGAAAAGTGCCACTCACCGCATGGGTGTCCGTGCGATCACCAAAGCTACCGCCGGTTGCATCGAGCAACACACTCCAGTTATTGCCGTCGTTTGAACCTTGCAGCTGATAGTGCGCCGCATTGGCAGCTTCCCAATCGATGGAAATGCTCGATAATGCATACGCCGCGCCAAGGTCCAGCATTAGCCAGCTGGGGTCAGTATTGTAGTTAGATTCCCAACGGGTACTGCCGTCGCCATCAACCGCCAGTGATGCGGCTTGCAGGTTGGTGCTTCCTGTCGCACTGCTGCCAAGCGCGATATTGTTTCCAGCGGGCGGTGGCGGCGGGGCGGAATCTTGATGCGTATAGGTTTTTACCGCGGTGTCAAATGCGCCATTGGCGCCGGTATCCCAGTAGGTAAACCAATACGTAATCTGATCCTGATTGTTTAACCCGCTGATATCGAGCCGGTTAACACCATTCACGACCGGCATCCGCACATTCTGTTGCGGGCCATTATTTATCAAATAGTGTGCATCGGCCCAGGCCGACGTATTGATGTAGAGCTGAGCGGTATCGCCATTTATGCGTACTGCGCCGTTCTCAGCGTTTTGAGCGTGTGCCACACTCATCGCGCATAGCAACGTAAAAAGAATCGCAATTGCGCGACTCGGATTGGTTCGCTGTGAGTTAGTCAGCGACTTGGATAGTAAACTGATCATCGGATACTCCTGTAGGGTTGACGAGTAATCTGTGTTGCCAGTGTGTAGTGGTAGGTCGGCGCCTCAGACCATGTACCCGCCACGGGTTAGCCCAGGTGGATGGACCAACATTCGTAGCGGGCACTCAAGGTGAAAGACAGGGTTTATTGTGTACCTAGAACCTCCATTTCATAGATTGAATAGCCCCAGTTGTTACCGGGACTTCGAGTGGTGCCGTTCATGCGGATCCAACGGTAGTTGCCTGAGACATTCAAAGTGTCAGTACGTGCACCGAATTGCCCACCGCTGAAGCTCGCAATGGTAGTCCACGTTGCATTATCGTTAGATGCCTGTACGGTATACGCTTCTGCGTTGGCCGCTTCCCAGTGGATTGTTACTTGCGACAGGTTAGAGGTGCCGCCTAGATCAACCGTCAACACACCGGGGTCCACATTGTGATTGGACTCCCATCGGGTGCTCATATCACCATCAACCGCAAATGCCGCCGATTGCAATTGTGATGACGCCGATGTCGACTTGTTCAGGGCCACATTAGTCGGTGTTGGGTTATTGCCGTGTACATAGGTTTGTGGTGCGGTGTCGATCACCATATTGCTGGCCGAATCAAAGTAGGTAAACCAGTAGCTAACCTGATCTCCTGACTGCAAGCCAGTCAGATCGTAGGTGTTCACACCGTTGGCCTGCGTCATACGCAGATTTTGCTGTGGTCCGCCGTTCTTGATGTAATGGACGTCTGACCAACCGCTGGTATTGACAAAGAACTGCGCCATGCTGCTCGTGAGCGCGTTGATGCCATAGTCATCGCCTTGGCTGATCGGACAACCATTGCCATCCACAGAGGTACCTGCTGGCGTGTTCGGGCATTGGTCCGCCGCATCATCAACACCATCACCGTCTGAGTCACTTGGCTGTTGCGAATTTAAATTGAACTCGATCCAGTTTAGATTCACCGCATCACCCGTGATGTCGACGCGCACCGTGTAAGTCCCCGCTTGGGCGATGTTCACCTGGCCCAGGTTATGGGTTTCATACACCTGCCAACCACCGGTTGAGGTAAACGCGTCGCTGCCGACCACATTACCATTCAAGCTTACTGTGTAAGACGGTCCACTGGCATTGTCAGTCGCAACTCGCGCTAACAGATCGTAGTCACCGGCACCGAGTTCTACGCTGTATTCCAACCATTCACCGGCTGCGGTCCAACCCACGTTGTACGCGCCGTTAGTGTCAGTTGTGGCCTCGATATCGACATCATCGTTGCGCGCTTCACCACCAGTGTTGCCAGCCGTGGTGTCATAATATGCAACGTAATCCTGAGCCTGAATACGCTTAGTTTGTGGTGTGATCACCACGATTGGACAGCCGTTACCGTCTACTTGCGCACCGGCTGGCGTATTCGGGCAGTTGTCGTTGTCATCAATCACACCATCACCGTCGCTGTCGGCCGGCGGATTCCCGCCACCTTCATAGACGATATTGTCAATCGCATATTGAAATGGTCCAGCTGGCAAGTTTGCACCGTCACTTGAAATGGCAAACATGTATTGCAATGACTGGATGGCAACGAGGTCACCGCGCAAGTCCGCAACCGGAATCTCGACTTGGCCCCAGGCACCGTTTCTCACCAGCCCATACTTAGTTTCGAAGGCCGGGAAGGTAATCCAGTTTTCATTCGTGTAGTTATCCGTCACGCCAATTCGGAACGCGACATTCGCCGGAATCTGGATGTTGAACTTCAACACTCCATCCGCAAAATTACTCATATCACGTGGCTGATTAGTTTGGACACCACCGCCAAACCAAGTGTTCTGACTGTCGTAACTCCAGGCGATCACGTTATCACCTTCAAACGGTGCTATAGACCCTTCGCTGCTGGTCGGGTCCCATAGAAAAACGCTTGAATCGACACCCGGTTCCAACTTGTTAGTGGTCGACGTGTTGTCCGTGAAGACGCCAAAGGTGCCGGTTTCTGGTGTTGTCAGATCACCTTGAAACACTTCACCATGGCCGTTGTATTTGTAAATACGAATATAATCCACCAACATTTTGCCATTGTCTGGGGCAGTTACTTGGCCCGCGGTCGCGGCACTAGTGAAATTACCGCCAACCGCCATGTTCATAATCAAATAGAACGGCGCACGGAATGGACCCTCATCAGACAGCTCAATTGGCTCCTCATACATATCGTGTTCGACCCCGTTGTCGATTACCGTAAAACGCAAGCTTTCTGGCGTCCAGTAAGTACGGTAAGTGACGAAACGGTCGTTCAACGGAACAGTCGACACATACGCGTTGTCGGTCTGCCAGGCAGTACTTGCCGCACAGGTCTCATTGCCGGGAACACAGGCCTGCTCCTCATAAGAAATTGCATTGGCACCAGTAAAGTTATTGATCGGTGGCGGGTCGGTTCGACCATCGTCACTTGGGTCATCATTGTGTGCATACCACTCAAGGCGTGCTTCGGTGCGATGGCCCATTTCCATCATGTCAATCTCACCTTTACGTGGCCAAGGCAGGGTAGACGTACCCAACATCCACACGGCTGGCCAGTACCCTGTATCCAGATTCGGAATTTGCATGCGGTATTCGATCATGCCGTATTGCAACGCCAGCTTGTTAGCTGACAATATCTTGCCGGAAGTGATCGGTCCGCCAGCTGGGTGTTTGGCGATGAGTTGTACGGCGGTGTTGGTCGACTGTCCGGGGGAAGGTTGACCAGAACTGATTGGCTCAATGGATACATTAGCAGTTTCGTATGATTGCAGTTCCTGATTGCCCCAACCACACAGACCCTGTGCGCATCCGTCACCAACATCAACAGTCCAGACATCACTGTTTAAAGTGTCGAAATTGTCTTCCCAAAGTAATTCTCCGACTTGAGCCTGCGCCAACGAACTGAGCAGTCCCGAAGCCAGAATAAGAGATGAAGCCGCAACTCGCACAGGTGTGTGTGCAGCGCGCGAGCGAGGTGATAGGTACTTCATTTGTTTGCTCCTGATGGTTATTCTTATGTGTTCGGATTTCAGGAAGGCAGTAGAACACCGCTCCGAAGCAGGACGCGATTTCACCGAATATATTATCTCCACTACCTTCGATTCAGTGCATTTTGAGTTTAATTAGGCACTGTGGTTTGGGTTCTAAACCGAACCCAGCAGCTTGATATCCAAAAACGGTGTTCGCGTGTAGAAAAAGTCAGTTTGCAACACACCGATGTGTCAATCAGCAAGCACACATTACTGCTAGTTATGAATGTCAATCGACCAAGTTATGGCAGTTTCGATAATTTAAACACCTGAAAATGGTGTTCAGATATAGAGTCGGACAGCTTAATTATTTCGCGTAAAGTCCCCCGTTTTCCTTGCTTCGGCAGCAAACATAATGTTTAGTTGGGCGTATAAAAAACGGTAGCTTCAATTATTTGAACACTTCAGTTTTGATCTTTGTGTTATCAAATTAGTTAAGGTCGCCACTTCCCGACTGGGGAAGTG
>JAUHZM010000135.1 GCA_030426005.1 Gammaproteobacteria bacterium | reverse complement strand
ACGCCATTGGGTGTGCGTAAGATTATTTCTTTGTTTCCAGAAGATGCTCAGCCAACTAAGGTCGACATTCAAAATGTTTTGCTGGCGCTAGAAGAACGTTATGCCAAACGCGGGATTGAATTGCGTCGAATTGGCAACGGGTGGCGTTTTCAATCGCGCGAAAAGTATTCGCCATGGTTACGCAAATTGCGTGGTGACAAAGCACCTCGATATTCGCGCGCCTTGCTTGAAACCCTATCGATTATTGCCTATCGCCAACCTGTGACACGTGGCGATATCGAAGAAATTCGAGGAGTTGGCGTTAGCAGTGACACCATTCGCGTGCTCGAAGAGCGTGACTGGATCGCGCAGATCGGGCATCGCGATGTGCCAGGTCGGCCAGCTCTGTTCGGTACCACGCAGGGGTTTCTTGAGTATTTTAATATGACCAGTTTGCGTGAATTGCCAGAGCTCATGGAGAAGCGCGCGCTCGGTGAAATTGCCAAAGATATGAATCTGACCCTCCCGATGGATGGCGTTGCCGACGATGACGACAGTGAGCCGGAGACGAAGAACTCGGCAGAAGTGATTACCCTGCGCCGCAACGAAGAATCCGAGGGCGACGATGTAAGTGAGAAGGAAAACGCAGAATTAGGCGAGGGCAGTGACCTCGACGAGGGTCCTGCGGTGGATGATCTGGAAGCCTCCTCACCACATGACGAAGACGATGAGCGATAAACTACAGAAGCTGCTTGCGCATGCAGGCCTGGGTTCGCGTCGAGAAATAGAAACCTGGATTGAAAGTGGCCGTATCACTGTCAATGGCAAACGGGCCAAGCTTGGCGACCGGGCGTCAGCGCATGACCGAATTCTGCTGGATGGTAATCTGGTTGCATTGAATTCCGCTGCAACGGAACAGATTCGAGCCCTGATGTACCACAAGCCAGAGGGCGAAATTTGTACGCGCAGTGACCCGAAAGGCCGGCCAACCGTATTTGAGAAGCTCCCCGCCATTCCAAATGGGCGGTGGGTTTCAGTCGGACGCCTAGACCTGAATACCAGCGGTTTACTGCTGTTCACCAATAACGGTGAACTCGCAAATAAGTTAATGCATCCCTCGACTGGCCTCGAGCGGGAGTACCTGGTGAGAATACGTGGGGCTGCCAGCGATGAGACGATTGCTAAACTAACCGGTGAAGGCGTCATGATAGATGGGCGCAAAGCGAAGTTTGACAGCGTACTGCCGGCGGACATGGCCGAACAAGGCACCAACCACTGGTATCGGGTGGTGATTCGCGAAGGTCGTTATCGAGAAGTTCGTCGCATGTGGGATGCAGTCGGTCACACGGTCAGTCGCTTGAAGCGGATTCGCTACGGCACCGTTAAATTGACACGTGATGTGAAGCAAGGCCAAAGCACCAAGCTGGCGCCAAAGCAGTTGGAGAAACTGGTACGCTCGGTTGGGCTCGGCGATGCCTTTGCTGGTCAGTTGTACTCGGCAGGGCGCGAAGGTTCTGCACCGCGTACGCAGGGTAAGGCCTCCAATGCAGCAAAGCCGCCACGACGCGGGCAACGATCATCTGGCGAAAGGAGCCCTAAATCAGTCAAAAAACCATCTGGTAGACCAGCACGAGGCAATACTCGAACCAAGAGCACGAGTAGTCGACGGCGTCCAAGTAAGCCATAATTATCGGGCGGTCGCTTCGATGAAGATTTCCGTTATTACGGTGGTGTACAACGCGCAAGGAACGATTCTCGATGCGTTACACTCGGTTGCTAGCCAGACTTACCCCAACGTTGAGCACATCGTTGTCGATGGCGCGTCGACCGATGGTACCGTGGACAAAATTGAATCCGCTGAGGTTAAGCCGGCTAAATTTATCTCCGAGCCTGATGCCGGGATTTATGATGCCATGAACAAGGGTATCGCGCTGGCGAGTGGTGACGTGATTGGCTTGCTCAATGCGGACGATGTGTTTCAGGATGAGACGGTGCTAACACAGGTCGCGGATGCGCTAAGTGATCCAGATTATGACGCTTGTCATGCGAACTTGGTGTACGTTAAAGCGAATGATACTCAACAGGTTACGCGTTACTGGCAATCGCGACCACACACACCTGGACTTTGCTTCACCGGTTGGATGCCCGCACATCCCACCTTTTATTTACGCCGTTCTACCTACGACAAAGTCGGTGCGTACCGCACGGATCTGCGTTATCAATCGGATTTGGAGTTTTGCGCGCGCGCGTTTGAAGTCCACGGAGTTCGTAGTCGTTATGTTGATTCGCTTTGGGTGAGGATGCGACTCGGCGGCGTAACCAATAATAGTTTTCAGACCATGTGGCGTGGGAACTGGGAGTCTTACCATGCTCTGCGTGAACTCGGCCTTAAGCGCTCTCCACTCAGCTACTTCTTCCTCAAGTTCAGCGCGAAAATACCGCAGTTTTTTCGGCGTCGCCGAGCATAGAAATGCCAATGCTGTCTGTTGTCGCGCCGGTTGAGTTCGCAGTGCCAGCGAACACGCAGAGCATATCGAGTTTATTGGATTTCCTGCCAGATGAAAGTGAGCTCATCCTCGTTGGATTGACCTCCTCAAGTCGTGCGAAGGTGGATTTTAATACTACGGCGCGTCAGCAAAAGCAGGTCCGATGGATAAACTCTACGCCAAGTCGCGCTGCAGCATTCGAGGCTGGTAGATTGAATGCGCGCGGTCGTTACCTGATGTATCTCGACTCGCTGTCATTGCCTAGTGAGTTACAGATTGAAAGCGCGTGTCGTTATCTGGATGAACATAGTGCTTGTGATGCGGTGGCCGCACCGGGTAGTGAGTTGAACCGATCAGATCTGTTGATGAATCCGGACGTCTCAATTCAAGGTTGGGTAGTACGTCGCGGACGGTGGGATTTACTCGGTCCCTGGCTAGAATTACCCATCAGTACCGCATGGGAGTATGTGGTACGGGCGCTGACACACGGGATTGTGGTGGCTGCGTTGCCGCAAGTTGAGACGTCGAGCTATGGACAGAAACCGTGGCACTCACGGCGTTTATACGATCAATCCGCGGTAGCAGGCTATCTGCAAGCGCTCGCGATTCAGGCCGGTAGAGTGGTTGAGCATGTTGATGCGTTCTTATCATCACTACCCGATCAAGGTAAAACTGATCGAGCGGCACTGAGCCTGCTCTTGGTGCGCTATAGTCTTGCTTGTGCGCGCCATCAATTGAGCAGCGAAGCTCGTGCTTTCCTAACGATGTCGATACGAATTAATCAGCGCAAAACCCTGCAACACCGTGCTTATATCAAGCTCGTCAAGCTGCTGGGATGGCAGCGGGCGGCAAGATTGCTGGGTTCGAAAAGATAGGCTTGCTACTGGGCTTTGAGTTGTTGCCCATGATGAGCGTGCCCTCCGGCAAGAATAGACAGATAGGCTGGCACCACACTTTGAGGTGTTGGTAGCGAGGCCTGGTCCTCGCCTGGATGGGAGCGACGGCGTAATTGCGTACGAACCGGGCCTGGATCGATGGAATTAATTTTGATGTTCGATGTATTTTCGAGTTCTTCGGCCCAGATTTTCATTTGTGCCTCAATACCAGCATAGGCGATGCTATAAGCGCCCCAGTAAGCTTGTGGTGCACGACCGACATCCGCCGAAGTGAAGAGTATTTGAGTCTCTGTTTCCTGCCGCAGCAAAGGCATTAATGCACGAGTCAGTAGGTAGGGCGCATGCAGATTGGTTTGCATCACTGCATTCCAATATTCCATATCGTATTGATCCATCGGACTCGGTGAGCCGAGCTCAGCGGCATTGTGCAACAGCGCATCGAGTTTGCCGAAATCATCGTAAATAGCCTGCGCCAGTGCTGTGGCGCTTTCTGGCGTAATACTCATTAGGTCAACCGGCAGAATAACCGGTGGGGTAAAACCACGATCGACGATGTCGTCGGAGAGCGTCTCAAGATGCCGTGATTTTTTGTCCAGAATGAGTGCCGTGGCCCCGGCTTCCGCCAATCCCATGGATACACTGCGCCCAATCCCGCTGGCTGCGCCGGTGACGAGGATTATTTTACCCTGTAGGGCAGAACCATGGTGAGACTCGGTTGGTTGTGTTTGCTTTGGCATTGGTGTAGTCCGGGTGGCTTTATTTTGGTGGGCCGGGTAAGGGTCAAGTATACGAACTCGAACGTGCGGCCCCAAGCTAATCAAGCATTGCTTCGTGTGGCAATGTAGTCGTATAAGCTATGGGGGGTTGAAAAAATGCAGGTCGGATTCCAGTCTTCCAGTCTCACCGGGTGCTGAAGATATCCCCAGGACGCGGCGCCTGTGTCCATACCTGCGGCGTTCCCAGCTTGAATGTCGCGCTCATGGTCGCCAATATAAATACATTCGCTGGGTGCTACACTGAGCAGCATGCAGGCATGCAGCATCGGTACCGGGTCGGGTTTTTTGACGGGTAAACTGTCGCCGCCTAGTAAAATGGCGCAGCGTTCCAGTAAACCTAAGCCAGTCATTACGTCTTTCGCCAAGTGCAGCGGCTTATTGGTGATCACGCCCCATTTAATGCTGTTGGATTCGCAGTGAGTCAATACGTCGTGCATACCGTCATACAAGGCGCTGTCAATGCACACGTGTTGTTGATAGGTGCTCAGGAACTGCTCGATGAGTTCCTGCTGATCTTGTTCATTTTTGACATCAGGGAACCCAAACTCGATCAGTGCGCGTGCCCCATTGGATACCAGTTTTGACGCCACGGCTATGTCGCAGGCTGGTCGCTGGTGCGCTTCGAGCACGCGGTTCAACGCTCCGACCATATCGGGCGCGGTATCAACCAGCGTGCCGTCCAGGTCGAGCAGTAAGGCTCTTAACTGCATTGCTTAACGTTCTTTTTTGGTGTGAATCATGTAGTTAACATCAACTCCGGGACCGAGCTTGTAGTGTTTGGTCAACGGGTTGTAGTGCAGGCCGATCATGTCTTTGAGAGCAAGGCCGGACTCACGCGCATAGTCGCTCAATTCCGATGGTTTTATAAGCTTGTCATATTCATGGGTGCCACGAGGCAGCAAGTTGAGAATGTATTCCGCGCCAACAATCGCGAATAGCCAGGCCTTTGGGTTGCGGTTGATGGTGGAGAAATAGACGTCGCCACCCGGTTTGACAAGTTTTGCACAAGCTGCGACCACCGAAGCCGGATCGGGTACATGCTCGAGCATCTCTAGGCAAGTGACCACGTCATACTCTCCAGGCCGCTGTTCCGCTAGTTCCTCGGTCGTGATCTGTAAATACTCTACGTCCTCACCACTTTCCAGCAAATGCAGCTTGGCAACGTTTAGCGGTGCTTCGCCCATATCGATGCCGGTTACTTTGGCCCCAAAGCGTGCCATGGCTTCGCTGATCAGGCCGCCACCGCAGCCTACATCCAGCACGCGTAAACCGTTGACGGGTGAATGCAAATTGATGTATTCGGTACGCAACGGGTTGATTGCATGCAGCGGTGCGAACTCGCTTTGTGGGTCCCACCAGCGCGAGGCCAATTCTTCAAACTTGCGGATTTCGCTGTCGTCGACATTGTGGTTGGTCGTATTTGGTTTCGTCATGACGTAGTTAACCTTTCGCCCCACCTGCGGGCAGTTTGCAGCAGGTCGTCGACATCGACGTTCACGAGCTGCTTGTATTTCACACGCTGAATGCCTTCTACCCAGACATCGGTGATTTGCTCACGCGAGGCACTGTAGACAATCTGCGACACCGGATCATACACGGGTTGCGTGGAGATGTGGTCTAAATCAATGGCAATAAGGTCGGCGGATTTGCCGATCTCTAGCGAGCCAATGTCATCTTGGCAGTTCAATGCGATGGCGCCATTGATGGTCGCCATTTCCAGCGCCTGCCAGGCAGGTAGTGCTTGCGCGTTCTGTGCCGTGACCTTGGCCATTAACGCTGCAGTCTGCATTTCGCCCAGCATATCAAGATCATTATTGCTGGCTGCGCTGTCCGTGCCCAAGCAGACGTTGGCACCGGCGGCTAATAGATCGGCAACCCGACATTGTCCGCTCGCCAGCTTCAGGTTGGACTCAGGACAATGCACGACGGAGATACCTTGTTCGGCACACAGCGTGATTTCTTCGTCAGTGAGCTGCGTCATATGGACAGCCATCATGCGCGGGTTTAACAGGCCAAGCTGGTTGAGTCTTGCGAGTGGCCGTACGCCGCTTTGCGCCACGGAGTCAGACACCTCCGTGCTGGTCTCATGCACGTGCATGTGAATCGGTATATTTAGCTCGTCAGCGTAGGTTCGAACTTGCTCTAGCGGTGCATCCGACACAGTGTAGGGGGCATGGGGTGCCAAGGTGGTACCGACCCGAGACAGCGAACGCACTTCATCGTGCACATGCAAGCCTTTGTCAAAGTAAGCCTCGGGCGAATCTGCCCACGCGGTAGGAAAGTCCATCACGATCAGCCCCACATGCGCGCGTATACCCATTTCCTGCGCAATATTGGCTACGACATTAGGGAAGAAATACATGTCATTGAAGCAGGTAGTACCGCTCAAGAGCATCTCGGCAATCGCAAGTTCAACACCATCACGCATAAATTCTTGGCCAACCCATTTTGCTTCCGCTGGCCATATATGATTGTTTAGCCAGTCCATTAATGGCACGTCGTCGGCCATGCCGCGAAACAGACTCATTGCAGCATGTGTATGCGCGTTGATGAACCCGGGTAATACAGCATGTGTGGGTCGTTCTGTTACCGGTGTGTCTGGGTATTTGGATCGCGCGTCGCTCGTAGGAAGTATGTCGACAATTCGAACATTTTCGATAACCAATGCATGGTTTTCGAGCACGTGCTGGCGCGGCTGAACCGGGATTACCCAGCGAGCGGCAATAATAGATTTTGCAGGCATGGTGTTGATTGGTTTATTTCAATTAATAGCTTAACTAAAGCCGTGGCGATTTGTGGCGCTGTGTATTATATACTTGAGCGCCTAATGTAATTCACCCTTTGCTGGACAGCAAACCAAACTCAGCCTTCTACCCAAATGCACATTCTAGTCACCGGCGCGGCCGGCTTTATTGGCGCTGATCTAAGCCAGAAGTTACTCACTCAAGGCCATTCCGTGGTGGGTATTGATAATTTTAATGACTATTATGACGTTACGCTGAAGCGGGCGAGACACGCCAATATACTTTCTCACGCGCGTGCGAATGCATTTTCCATGCTGGAGGCCGACATCGTTGATCGGGCGGCTATGCGTGCGCTATTTGCAGACCAGAAATTTGATGTGGTGGTGCACTTGGCTGCCCAGGCCGGGGTGCGATATTCCATAGAGAACCCAGAGTCGTATATTGATTCGAACTTAGTGGGCTTTGGGAATATTCTGGAAGGTTGTCGACATAATGCGGTGTCGCACTTGGTGTATGCTTCATCCAGCTCTGTTTATGGCGCGAATAAAAATTTCCCCTTTAAAGAAACAGACCGCGTGGATAACCCGGTGTCATTATACGCAGCGACCAAGAAGGCCAATGAGCTGATGGCGCACGCCTATGTGGAACTGTACGGGTTTCGTTGTACTGGGCTCCGTTTTTTCACTGTGTATGGCCCGTGGGGCAGGCCGGATATGGCCCCGTTTCGTTTCGCCTCGCGCATGCTAAAAGGTGAGGCGATTCCCGTTTATAATCATGGCGATATGATCCGCGACTTCACCTACATCGACGACATCACGGAAGGCGTGTTACGAGTGACCGAGAGTCAACAAGACACATCAGGCTACTCGGTATACAACATTGGTCGCGGTGAACCAGTGCAGCTGATGGACTTCATACAAACGCTGGCCAAGCATTTAGGGGTAGAGCCGAATATTAATATGTTGCCGATGCAAGACGGCGATGTACCACGAACCATGGCAGACACAACAGCCTTGGTCCGTGATTTTGATTACAGCCCCAATGTCTCAATTGACCACGGACTCGCACAGTTTGCTCGTTGGTATAAGGATTACTACGCAGAATGATGCCGATTTTTTTTAACCTGGAATCCCATCTTTGGATAGGCTACCTTTTTGTGATTAACGGGCTGTTATT
>JAUHZM010000134.1 GCA_030426005.1 Gammaproteobacteria bacterium | reverse complement strand
GGAAACGCGTGATCAGCAAGAAAATGAATCATTGCAGGACTTGAACGCTTACCGCGCGTCTCTCGGTCTGGAACCAGTGACCATGGAGACTCGCAAAGACAACCCGTTGCCTGGCGACGACGAGCATTGGAATACGGTTGTTCATACCGAGGCAGCGCAAATCCTGAACGACATGAATCACTACAGCAAGTCAGTGATTACTAAAGCCAGCGATCTTCCTAGCAGCCCATAATGGCAGTGGATTCTCGCCGGGCCTTAGTGGCCTGGCTCTGGCTGTCCGCCGGTGTTTCCAGCACAGTCTTCGGTCACGTGGGTCACTCACACACGGCAACACCTGCGCCAGCCAAGAGTAGCATTGCGTCTCAGACGAGTGCGGATCACGGACCACTGGTCGTCACGCGCATCACGGCCGACAATGCTGTCAGCTTGATTCGACAAGGGCCGGACGCCATCGGCGGTATTGGAGACTGGTTTATCAGCAATGGTACGCTGTGTGCAATCATCTCTGATGTCGATCACGAGAGCGAATTTTCTGCACGCGGTGGAAGCTTGGTGGATCTCGGCTTTTGCGGACGCGAAGACGAGCACTTTGCATCGTTTCATGATCTACTGGATGGCAGCCGCCTCACGCCCATGGATGCTGAGCGTATCGAAACTCAGATAACGGATAAACAAGCGACAGTCATTGTCCACAGCAAGCAAGGCATGGCCTCCATGCGCACGCGCTACAGCCTGTCGATGCAGTCACCGACCGAACTGCATATCCATAAGCAACTGCAAAACGCACCCGACCTCAAGTTTTACTCCAGCCTAAATTTCAATCTGCATTCGCTCGAACCATTTGTATTCAACAGTCAGTTCCCTGCCCGTTCAAATGGTTTTCAGAATGAGGATTTTGTTGAACGCGGGCAGAGCGCGATTCCAGAGGCGGCTCGCGATGCCGATATGATCATCACGCCCAGCCCACCGGATGCTGCTCAAAGTATCAGCTATGGCTGGCGAATGGTAAAAGCCGAGCGCGTTGATGGCGACGACCGCTACCCAGTGCCTTTTTACATGCTTGCAGATGACTCCTCCAATGCAATGTTGGTACTCAGTGATACTTTTTACATTGGTGACGGCTCCAAAATCGGCTGGTTACAATTACCGCAACTCCTATTGCTCGATCTGGGTGAAGACACACTCGAAACGGAAGAAATAGTCTACGTTGGCGAACGCGGCGACGTTGCATCGGTCACCGATCAGTTGTTCACAAGCGCCGGCACCTTGAGTGGCGAAGTCAGCGAATCTGGTGTCGCAATCCATGTTCGTGATGAGCACGGCAACCCGATAACGCATGTGCGCCCGCAGGCCAACGGTGAGTTTTCGCTCAAACTCCCTGCCGGACAGTACACCCTCGAAGTGATCGCCAGCGCAGGTCGCCGCATGCAAAAGTCAGTGACTGTGACGGAAGATGATCAGTTTCTGCCGATGTTGGTGTTATCACCTGCACCGCGACTGCGTCTGCCACAAGGGCAAGCAATGCGTTTGGTATTTAAAGGATTGAACGGAACGCCCGACCCAAATTTTACCGACACCTACACCGGTTTCTCGGTCCGCAACGGCGATACAGAACATAAAGCAACACCGGTGCCACAGGTATTTTTGGCCGGTGTAGAGAGCGACCCAGATTATGTCGAACTGGCCCCTGGCGAGTACCGTGTTTATGCAGTTCATGGCTTAGAGCACTCGCTGGAGCATGTCGACATCACCGTGCGGACCGAAAACACCACCGAATTAGCCATTCAGGCACCCAAGCGTCAAATTACCACGCCGGGCTATATTGCCGCTGACTTGCATGTGCATTCGGGCGCTAGCTACGACAATGCCTTTGCCGAATCTGAACGCGTACGCACCTTCGTCGCTGAAAATGGCGAGGTCATGGTGTCCAGTGAGCACGACGTTCCGGTGGATTTTCAGCCCAAGATTGAAGCACTGGGTGTGGCCGATAAAATCACCGCCATCGCTGCCGCGGAAATCACCAGCCTGTTACCGACCGCACTGAATCCATACACCGGAGGGCATGCTAATTTCTTTCCGTACACGCCCGACCCCTTGGCGTACCGGCGCGGCATGATCAATCATGAAAATCGGCGCTGGCGTGAGATTATCCACGATGTGAAGCAACGCGAACCCGAGGTGGTGGTGCAACTAAATCATCCGCGTCTGGATATGCGCCTGAGCGGCGAAGAACTACCATCCGATTGGGAAGAAATTATCGATCACGGACAGTTTCTAGACCACATGGGCAGTGCTGGCCACCCGTACAATCCACATCAGCCACTCAATAGCGCACCGAATAAGGTGTTGATTGAAACCGATCCAAATACTGGCTTAAGTGATCTGAGTTTCGACTTAATTGAAGTCATCAATCCCGGTGGAGATCAATACCAGGAACGCATTCAGGCGATTCGACAGGACTGGTTATCGTTCGTCAAACAAGGCTATCGACTGGTCGGGACTGCCAATAGCGACTCACATGGTAGCGATGTTCAGGTTGCCGTGCCTCGAACCATGGTACGAATCACTGACGATCGAGTAACGCACTTTAAGCAAAGTGAGTTTTTGAAGTCGCTCAAACAAGGCGATGCCTATGGCACGACTGGTCCGATGTTGGAGGTGAGTCTCAATGGTGTCAACATGGGCGGCATGGTCAAAGCCGAACGTGCCCAACTTGAAGTCACCATTCAATCCGTCGACTGGATCCCCTTGAACTTGGCGCGCTTACAAATTAACGGCGTGACCATTGAAGAATATGATCTGACACCAGACAAGAACGAGCACAAATTGCTGATTCCGATGGAGTTCGATCAGGACGCCTTTGTGACTCTGGAAGTGAGCGGTGAGGCAGGCCAAGAGTATCTTGACGTATACCCCGGACTCACACCGTATGCATTTAGTAACCCGATCTATGTGGATGCCAACGCCGACGGTGTCTGGACACCGCCGGGTTTATAGCAACGACGAACCTTAACTGAGGATCTATTCGCGGTGCATCAAGCTCAGGCACAACATGCCCAGCACCATAATGCCGCTGACCACAAATAGCGCAAGGTTAAAACTACCGCTCTGCTCAGCGATGATACCAGCCATAATTGGCGAGATGATTTGCGCAATACAATAACCCAGTGTCAGCTGCGCCATTACCTGCGTTGCACGGTAACGATACTTGTTGCCAATAATGGTAAGTGTCAGCGACACAATACCCATAAATGCAAATCCAAAGCTCAATGAGCTGATCACAATTGCCGCGTAAGACGTGGACGCAGTCATCAGAAAATTACTGGCAATATTGACTGCAAAGGCGGCTCGAATGGCATTTAGATAACCGACCTTGCGTGCAATTCGATCCCATACAAAAGGGGCTGGCGCCGCCGCCAGACCGACGAACAGCCACATCAAGGTGCCCTGATTCTCCAATGGAATATACTCGGTGATCAACGAGGTAAAAGTGATATTCACGGTATTACTGAAACCCGCACACACGTAGGCGATCGTGAGTAAGGTCAACCAACGTTTGGACGGCTCTGCGCTGCGATCAAGCCTCGCTGATTCCTCAATCTGCTCCGATGCTGGAAACGGCATCAACAAAAACGCCGGCACCAGCAACAGCGCGCCAACGCCAGCCAATGCCAACCATTGACCACGCCAACCGAGACCACCAAAAAGCGTATCTGCCGCAAAGTACACAACAATTGCGCCAACCACGATGCCGGTACCAACCCCGGCAAAGTGCAGACCCATCTCTTGCTTCTGGTTGTTGTGAATCAACCACTTCAATACAAGGCCAGTACCTAACATAAAGCCAAGTGCAGTTGACACGCCGGCAAAGAATCGACTCAGATACCACACCAGACGGTGATCATGAAACGCCATGATCGCGGTGGTGAATACGGCAATAAATAGCCCGTACCGAAAGAAGTAGTCTTTCAGGCGCAGGTCGCGCATCAGCCACACCATGAATAAGCCAACTAGGTAGCCAATATAGCTCCACCCTGCTAACCACCCGGCCAGACCCTCAGACATCCCAGTTTGGTCCTGCATATAGGGGATCATCGGTGTAAACGCGTAACGCGCGATACCCATGGTCAGAACTAGGGTGCAAACCCCTGCAAACATAACCGAATACCGGTTCGGTCGATAATACTTATTGATAAACACCATGATTGTTAACCTTGGCTTAGAAGTTCGGATAATTGTGTGTACAGCTCGTTTGGCGTGGTGCTGTGTCGCATCGCCGCGATCAATTCACCGCGCTGATCAATCACGTAATAACGCGATGAATGCTCAACGCCGTAATCCTCGCGCTGGGCTTCAATGTCAGAAATATTGTAATAAGCGCCATACTGGCGAGTGACTTGGTCAATATCTTCAGTTGAGCCCGTCAAACCGATCACCTTCGGATGATAGAAACGCGCATGGTCGGCTAACGCATCGACACTGTCGCGGGCTGGGTCGACGCTGACCAACATTGCTTGCGTGGATGCCAACTCTTGCTCTGACAAGCGGTTGAGCGCTGCGCTAATGACGCCCATTGAGTTTGGACACACCTCAGGGCAGCTCAGAAAGCCGAAATACATTACCACCACCTTGCCGCGAAAGTCGCTCAGCGAGACCGCACCGTCGGCGGACTGCAAAGTGAAGTCTCCGCCCAGATCAGCAAACGATTTATTCGGACTGTCAAAGTCGGCGTCCACCGTGAGCACAAACAAGCCAACCACCACACCCAGTGCCAGCAAGACACCCAAGATGGTTAGCTTTATCGCGCGCTGCGAACCCTGCTGGTGGTCGCTCATGCTAGTGCCCCATCAACATATTGTGATTCAAGTGCTGCATGATCCAAATCGAACCCAGCACCACAATCGCCACGATCAGCACGATAAAAACACCCGATGTGGTGTTCCACATCTGATCGGAATCACCATTCATATGTAAGAAAAACACCAGCTGAACAAATACCTGGGCAACTGCACACAACAAGATAATGGCCAGTGTCAGACCATTGCTCAACGAACCTGACATAACCAAAGCGAACGGTATCGCGGTTAGCACAATCGACCAGACCAGACCCCAGATATATTCTTTAACGCTACCGTGCGCGGCACCGCCATGAGTTTGAGTCGCCATTACATTACCCCCATCAAATAAACCATGCTGAATACGCAAATCCAGATGATATCCAGAAAGTGCCAAAACAGACTGAGGCACGACAAACGCGTGTGATTCTCAGCGGTGATACCATCTTTCAAAATATGAATTACGAGGATGACCATCCAGAACATCCCGGCGAACACGTGTAACCCGTGCGTACCCACCAAGGCGTAGAAAGCTGACCAATAGGCACTGGAAGTCGGGCCAGCGCCTTCATGTGAAAAGTGATAGAACTCATACAGTTCCATACTTAAAAAGCCACCGCCTAAGGCAAACGTAATCCCCAGCCACAAGAGTAACTGCGTCATATTCTTTTGTTGCGCGCCCAACATGGCCATGCCAAACGTGAAGCTACTAAAAAGCAGTAACCCGGTTTCCACCGCTACAAAGTTCAGGTCGAATAAATCGGCTGGTGTCAGCCCACCGGCGAAACTCCCGCTCAGTACTGCATAAGTCGCAAACAAGGTTGCGAACAAAATGCAGTCGCTCATGATGTAAATCCAAAAACCGAGCAAGGTGTCACCCGCATAATCGTGGTGATGCTCCTCACTCACATAGCCGGTGTAGCCCGCCTCGTGTTGTATTTCAATCGTCGACATGATTAACCCCTATGCTGGCATGGACAGTGGTACACCCGGTTCGGTTTCAGTTTCCTCACCTTGTGTATCGCTTTTCGATGTTTGTTTCAGTCGTGCGTAATACGCGTTCTCGATGGCTTTCACCTCGTCTACCTCGACGTAGTAATCCTTGTTTTTCTGGAAGGTGTAGACGATGAAGCTACCGAACATCGCAAGGGTGCTTACAATTGCCAGCCACCACACATGCCAGACCATGGCGAAACCCATAATCCCTGACAGCACGGCAATCACGATACCTGCCCAGGTGTTCTTTGGCATATGGATGCGCGAATAGTCGGCGGGTTGCTTGAACGCTAGGTCGTGATCTTTCATGTATTGGAATTGATCGCGATCCACCACTTGCGGCGTACGCGCAAAATTGTAGAACGGTGGTGGCGATGACGTCGCCCACTCAAGCGTGCGTCCGCCCCACGGGTCGCCAGTCACGTCGAGGTTCTGCTTGCGGTCGCGGATACTGGCAAAGATTTGATAAAACTGTACACAAATTGCGACCAGGATTACCAAGGCGCCCACACCGGCGACTAACAACCAGTGGTTCCACACCGGATTATCGTAATAGTTCAAGCGGCGCGTCATACCCATAAAGCCCAGCACATAGAGCGGCATGAAGGCCAAGAAGAAGCCGATGGTCCACAGCGCAGCGGACCATTTACCAAGCGTTTCATTAAGCTTGAAGCCCGTGGCTTTCGGGAACCAGTAAGTGAGTCCGGCAAAGTAGCCGAATAGCGCACCACCGATAATCACGTTATGAAAATGCGCCACTAGGAACAAACTGTTGTGCAAGACAAAGTTGGCAGCTGGAATCGCCAACATCACACCGGTCATGCCACCAATGGTAAAGGTGATCAAGAACGCGCAGGTCCACCACATTGGCGAGTCAAAGGTAACGCGACCTTTGTACATCGTGAACAACCAGTTGAAAATCTTAACCCCGGTTGGTATCGAGATGACCATCGTGGCAATCCCAAAGAACGCGTTCACGCTCGCTCCGGCTCCCATTGTGAAGAAGTGATGCAGCCACACAATGAACGACAGGAACATAATACACGCCGTCGCCCATACCAGAGACGTGTAACCAAACAGACGTTTGCGTGAAAAAGTAGCCGTGACCTCTGAGAAGATACCAAATGCTGGCAGGATCAGAATGTACACCTCTGGGTGTCCCCAGGCCCAAATGAGATTGACGTACATCATCTGATTGCCGCCCAACTCATTGGTGAAAAAGTTAGTGCCGATGTACCGATCGAGGGTCAACAAGGTGATCGTGACAGTCAGAATCGGGAATGCCAAAATAATCAAAACATTGGCGCACAGCGAGGTCCAGGTAAACACCGGCATCTTCATCAAGCTCATGCCGGGCGCGCGCATGCGAATGATGGTCACGAAGAAGTTAACCCCACTTAGCAACGTCCCGACCCCAGATATCTGCAATGCCCAAAGCCAATAATCCACGCCGACCCAAGGACTGTATTCCAGCCCCGACAATGGCGGGTAGGCTAACCAACCGGTGGCGGCAAACTCGCCCACCACCAGCGAAGCGTTGACCAACATGGCACCAACCACGAACAGCCAGAAGCTTAACGAGTTTAGGAACGGGAACGCCACGTCGCGAGCGCCAATTTGTAACGGCACCACCAAATTCATCAAGCCTACAATCAATGGCATTGCCACGAAGAAGATCATGATGACGCCGTGCGCAGTAAAAATTTGGTCATAGTGCTCTGGCGGCAGATAACCCACCCCGGAGGATTCAGACACGGCTAGAGCTTGCTGCGAACGCATCAATAAGGCGTCTGAAAAACCGCGTATCAGCATGATGAACGCCGCGATGATGTACATAATGCCGATCTTCTTATGATCAACACTGGTCAGCCACTCGTCCCATAGATAGCGCAGCTTGCCGTAATACATAATGGCGCCAAAAACGCCACCACCGACCATGATCACCACCAACGCGGTGGTCAGAATGATCGGATCATGAAACGGAATGGAATCGAGTGTTAACTTTCCCCAGATCGGGTCTGGGTTTGTCACAATAGTCGCACTATTCGCCATTTTGTGCTCCCGTGTACTTTTCAATAATTCGATTAAACATCAGTGGATTCACCGAGGAGTAGTATTCGACCGGATGGTCTTTGGTCTTGACGCTGAGCAAGTCGTACGCCTGCTCGCTTAAAGGGGTATCCGCACGTTTGACATCCGCGATCCATTCGTCGAACTCCGCCTCCGTTTTAACGTGCGCTTTGAATTTCATTCCCGAGAAGCCGAAGCCACTGTAGTTCGCGGACAAACCACGGAACACGCC
>JAUHZM010000390.1 GCA_030426005.1 Gammaproteobacteria bacterium | reverse complement strand
CGAGAAGCATTGGTTGCGTATTTGTCAGAGCACAAAGCAGCGCTGGATGAAGACAGTGTGCGGCGACTGACCACCAATCCGCTACGTATACTGGACAGTAAAAACGCGCAGGTGCAGGCTTTGCTGAATGATGCGCCGAATATTTTGGATTTCTTAAATGAAGCGTCGGCACAGCATTTCGAGACCTTACAAACCTATCTGACCGATCTAGGCATCGCGTTTACTGTCAACCCGCGATTGGTGCGTGGTCTTGATTACTACAACGACACGGTTTTTGAATGGGTGAACGAGGATTTTGGTGCCCAATCTACAGTCTGCGGTGGTGGTCGTTATGACGGCCTAGTTGCGCAGCTCGGCGGCCAGGCAACGCCGGCTTTTGGTTTCGGGATGGGGCTTGAACGTTTGATCCAGATTTTGCAGGAGCAAGGGGCGGAAGCGGCCGAGCAGAACGACGATGTTGATTTATTCATCGTCTCGGTCGGCGCGTCGGCGCGGCGTCAGGCGCTGGTGCTGCAGCGTGACTTGATCCAGGCTGGTCTATCTGTGAATTGCCATCAGGGTGCGGGCAGTATGAAGAATCAGTTTAAGCGAGCCGATAAAAGTGGTGCTAAGCTGGCGGTGATAATTGGTGAGCAAGAGGCGCAGGACAACACCGCGAGTGTTAAGCCGTTGCGTCGACCACAAACTCCGATAGAACAGCAAACAATTGCACAAAACGATGTCGTGAACGTCGTGACTAATCTATTAGAATCGCTATAATGCACAGTCCCCTTGTCGGGACTTGGGTTATACCTCTGGGTAAGCGTATAACCCAGTTTAACTTTTGAAAGAACACAAACGAGATAAAGTCACATGGCAGACGATATTTTTCTGACCCCGGAAGAACAAGATGAACGAGCACGGCAGTGGCTCAAGGATAACGGTCCTGCGTTGATCGTTGGTGTGGTATTGGGGATCGGCGCAATTTTTGGCTGGGACTACTACAAAAAATCACAACTTGAGAAAGCCGAAGCCGCTTCGTCGCTGTATGCGACTACCGTTGAGCAGGTAACCAGTTCTGAGTTGGCGGATATCAGTGCCAAAGTTGACGAGCTAAAAGCGGATTATGCAGCAACGCCATACGCGGCCAAAGCAGCCCTTATCAAAGCGCGTCAGCTCGCTCAGACTGACCTTGATGCAGCTTTCACTGAACTTCAATGGGTGATTGATAACGCTAAAGAATCTGGATTGGTACACACTGCTCGCGTAAGACAAGCCAAAATTCGGTTGGAGCAAGGTAATTTCGATGCGGCCAAGCAGCTTGCATCACATCAGCCAACCGATGCGTTCACCTCCCATTACTCGGAAGTGTTGGGTGATATCGCTGTCGAGCAGGGTGAGTACGTTGCCGCACGAGCCTACTACCAGGCTGCAGTGGACGGACTAGTGGAAGGGCAGAGCGCGTACGCTCAAGTGTTAAGCTTGAAATTGGAGCGTTTACCGGAAGCTGAATCAACCAGTGCTGACGACGAGTCTGCCACTGAATAAACTGACCGGCAGTTCCGCCAGTAATAAGTACACGAATAAAGTTGGGTAACTATGAATAAATTTCGAACGATCGCAGTGTGTTTATTGGTTGTATTTGTTGCAGCCTGTGGCGGAAAATCCAAAAAGACGGAGTTCTTTGGTCCAGAAGAAAAGCCC
>JAUHZM010000133.1 GCA_030426005.1 Gammaproteobacteria bacterium | reverse complement strand
TACCGTTTTACTTCCATATGCACCTTGGTTACCAACGGACATGTGGCGTCAAACACCTTTAAATCACGACTGGCCGCTTCATTCTGAACTTTTTGCGATACGCCGTGAGCACTAAAGATCACGGTCGCGCCATCAGGCACTTCATCCAATTCTTCAACAAAAACAGCACCTTTGCGCTTGAGATCATCGACCACAAATCGATTGTGTACGACTTCGTGGCGCACGTAGATCGGCGCATCAAATAACTCGAGCGCGCGCTCAACGATTTCGATCGCGCGGTCAACACCGGCGCAGAAACCACGCGGATTGGCGAGTAAAATTTTCATTCTGATCTCAGATTCAAAAAGGGTTTGCCAAAGGCTTCAAAAATCAATAAACCGGCACCGATGAATATCGCCGAATCTGCGATATTAAAATGTGGATAGTGCCAGTCCTGGTAAAACCAATGAATAAAATCTACCACATACTGATACACCAACCTGTCAATGGCATTACCCAGTGCGCCACCAATGATCAATGAGTAGCCAACCGCCAAATGACGCTCGTGTGTGGCAAGCCGACGAATAAACACCGTCAAGACAATCGAAACGATGACTGCCAGCGCAACAAAAAACACATGTTGGATTCCACCTAGGCCGCCGAACATACCAAATGCCGAGCCAGTATTGTGGGCCAGTGACAAATCAAATACGGGCAAGATTTTCACGACCCCCGTTGGCCCTAGGATGTGTTCTGCCCAGTACTTGGTGAGCTGATCGACGATGATCACCACCGCGCTCAACCATAGCCACGACAGGTGACGATTCGCTTGTTGTTTACTCATAATCGTTACGCAATGGTGCGAGATTCACCGTCACCGTCGACGTTACTCACGCAGCGTCCACAGAGCTCTGGATGGGCTTCAATTGACCCTACCTCAGGACGACGATGCCAGCACCGCACACATTTTGTGTCTTCCAAAACCGAGACACGAATTTTAAGATCGGCGATCTCACTCTGAACCGCATCCGCTGGAGCTTGTGCTAAGTCTGCCAAGGAGGCGTCCGACGTAATCAACACGAAACGCAACTCGTCACCGACTGTCTTCAATGCAGCACTTACATCGCCGTCGGCAAACAGCGCCACATTCGCGTCTAACGCCGAACCAATTTTTCCGGCCGTTCGTACGGCTTCGATCTGCTTGGCAACCTCGTTGCGCGCAGCGATCACGGCTTGCCAACGCGCATCTGCCGCGGCATCCGCTTTAATCTCATCAAGCTTAGTGTAATAGGTGGCGAACAGCACAGACGCTTCGCGCTCGCCCGCCATGTGCCCCCAGACCTCTTCAGCAGTAAAACTGATGATCGGCGCCACGCAGCGCACTAATACTTCAAGAATGTGCTGCATTGCCGTTTGCGCCGACAAGCGCGCACTCGATTTGGTTCCCAGGGTATAAAGACGGTCTTTAAGGATATCTAGGTAAAAACCGCCCATGTCTACCACGCAAAACTGGTGCAAGCGCTGATAAATCTGATGGAACTGATACGACTCGTAGGCCGCTTGAACTTGTTGTTGCAACTTTGCTGCCTGACGTACGGCCCATTGATCCAGATCCAGAAGCTCGTCAAACGGCAGCGCCTCATCAGGCGCAAAGCCATCCAGGTTGCCAAGCAAGTAGCGAATGGTATTGCGAATTCGACGGTAGGACTCGCTGGTGCGCTGCAAAATCTCTTGCGAGATTGTCATTTCGCTACGGTAGTCAGTCGCCGCGATCCACAGTCGCAACACATCCGCGCCCAGACTATTAATAACCTCTTGCGGAGCCATCACATTGCCTAAAGATTTAGACATCTTTTTACCGTGTTTGTCGACGGTAAACCCGTGCGTTAACACGGTTTTATACGGTGCTTTGCCGTGCATCGCGACACTGGTGAGCAAGCTTGACTGAAACCACCCGCGGTGCTGATCCGAGCCCTCAAGGTACAGGTCGGCTGGCGTATGCAATTCGTCACGCGCATCGAGTACGCTGTGATGCGTGACACCCGAATCGAACCACACGTCCAACGTGTCGGTCACCTTATCGTAGTTGTCGACCTCATCGCCCAGCAGCTCCGCATCATCGAGGTCATACCACGCTTGGATACCCGCTTGCTCAATGCGTTGTGCCGCCTGTTCCATCAGCGCAACAGTATCGGGATGCATCTCACCCGTTTCTTTATGTAAATAGATGGTGATGGGCACGCCCCAATTACGCTGACGTGACACACACCAATCGGGACGATTCTCGACCATGGTTTTGATACGCGCCTGACCCCAATCAGGTTCCCAGCGCACAGCCTCAATAGCCTGCAATGACTGATACCGAAGACCTTTGTCACCTGCTTGTTTTTCCATGCCTATAAACCATTGCGCCGTGGCACGATAAATCATCGGCGTTTTGTGACGCCAGCAATGCGGATAACTGTGTGTGTAATCCACATGCTTTAACAATGCGCCATGCTGCTCCAACACTTCGATTACATGCGGGTTGGCCTTAAACACGAATTCACCAGCAAACAATTCGGTCGAATCCAGAAAGGTACCGTTTGAACCAACGGGGTTATTAACCGGAATGTTGTAACGCTTACCCACGGCAAAGTCATCGCCGCCATGCGCTGGCGCGGTATGCACCGCACCGGTACCAGCATCGGTGGTCACGTGATCACCCAGAATCACGGGCACCTGCTTGGCATAAAACGGGTGTTTCAGACTTAATAATTCCAAGTCTTGGCCACTAAATCGAGCCAGCACCTCGCCGTCACCTAGTTCGTAACGCGCCAAGGCGGACTCCATCAAGTCTGCGGCAAGCACCAATTGTCGCTCTCCCGCCTGGACCAACACATAGTCGAGTTCCGGGTGTAAGGACACCGCCTCATTGGCAGGCAACGTCCAGGGGGTTGTGGTCCAGATCACCACACTCGGATTGGTGAGACTAGCTACATCAACCGAAATACGCTGAGCAAAGTCAGCTGTATCCGCGATCGGGAACGCCACATCAATTGCAGGCGATACTTTATCTTGGTATTCGACCTCGGCCTCGGCCAACGCTGAGGCACACGCGGGACACCAGTAAACTGGCATCAAACCATGATACAAATGCCCTGCCGCAACGATCTTCGACAGGCTCCGAACAATGTTGGCTTCGGTTTTGAAGTCCATCGTCAAATAAGGCGATTCCCAATCACCCTGCACACCCAAACGGATAAAGTCGGCCTTTTGAGTTTCTACTTGACGTTGCGCGTATTCACGGCACTTTTCGCGAAATGTTTTCTTATCGATTTTCTGCCCAGCTTTACCGTGTTTTTTCTCGACCTGAATTTCAATCGGCAGACCATGACAATCCCAGCCAGGCACGTAGGGCACGCGCAAGCCTTTGAGGTTGCGTGACTTGATGATGATGTCTTTAAGAATCTTGTTAACCGAATGCCCGATATGAATGTTGCCATTCGCATACGGCGGGCCGTCATGCAAAATATACGCAGGCGCATCCGCTCGCTGTGATTGCAACGCATGATACACATCAATTTCTGCCCACTTTTTGAGAATTTGCGGCTCTCGATTAGGCAAACCTGCCTTCATCGGAAACGCAGTTTTTGGCAGATTAATGGTGTCTTTATACTGACTACCCGGCTTTTCGTTACTCATGGATTCGGTCTTTATGACTTCAGATTCGGCATTACACTCAGCGACATAAAGACACTGAGAAAAAGATTGATCGCGTATTTTATGTTAGTTCCGCGCTGACACCAACGGATAGTTGGCCAAAGCCGACGATTTTAGTACACGAACGTCACTCCGCATCGGTTACACCGAGAATCTGGCGGGCCGACTGCGCATCTTGTTGAATCTGTGCGCGCAGCACATCCACGGACGCAAACGACTGCTCATCTCTCAGTTTACGCACGAAACGCACGCACATGTGTGCACCGTAGATATCTTGATCGAAATTAAAAAGGTGCACCTCAAGCCGGTTCTCCTTGCCGTTTACCGTTGGACGTCGCCCAATATTCGCCACCCCTTGGTATTCAGACTCACCCAATTGCACGATCACGGCAAATACCCCGTTGATGGGCATCAGCATGTCCGGCAATACAAGGTTCGCAGTCGGAAAATCAATTGTACGTCCAAGCTGCTGCCCCTGACTGACAATACCCTCGATTACATAGGGGCGTCCAAGCAGGCTTTCAGCCAGGCCAAAGTCACCGGCCGCCAATGCCTCTCGAATTCGCCCACTGCTTACGCGGGCACCGGCGAGTTCAAAGGTCTCGTGCGCCGTGACTTCAAAGCCATGAATCTGGCCCTGCGCCTGCAGCAAGGCAAAATCACCCGTGCGTTGGCGGCCAAAGCGAAAATCATCACCCACACACACATAGCGGGCTCCGAGCCCAGCTACCAACACCTCTTCGATAAACGCCTCAGCACTCATTGATGCAAATGCCGCGTCGAACGGAATACACAGCACGCGTTTGACACCTTGCGCGAACAGCAGCTCAGCACGTTCATCGCGCGTACTTAAACGCGGAACCGACCCTGGTGAGAAATACTCCCTGGCCAAGGGGTCGAAGGTCACGACCGTCGCTGCCGCTTGCAACTGCTCGGCCTTGGTCACGAGAGTACGAATTACCGACTGATGCCCGCGATGCACGCCATCGTAGTTACCGATCGACACGACGCTCGGCGCGTGGTTGGTTCGCAGGTTTTCAATTCCAATAATATGTTCCATGTTGTATTAGCAAGCCCAGTCTGGGTCTGTTTCTTCTATATAGCTAGCTAGATTTTGTCGTTCTGACAATTTAGCACCCGCAAGACGGAACGAGCTTAGACTTAATTCAGGATAGCGCCAAGAGAGCCACCCTTCACCCACATTAAACTCCACCACCCAGAGGCCCGGCACCGTAGCGCCAAGCAGCTCTATTTTACCGCGCCAGCGTGTGACGATTTGTTCAAACTCACGCTCGATAGGCCCGCGTCGCGGGTCATTCGCCAACATCTTTTCCAGCTTCTGCTTCACCGGTGCCAATTCAAGCTGATGCTTCTCGGTGATCGATTTAACCAACGGCAGTAGCGCTCGGGCTTCGACAAGGTTGAACAGCTTGTCACGCTGGCCGATTTCCTGGTTGGTCGTCCGCATCAGCGCACTCGGCGTGATGGTGCTAACAGCAATTGACGCGGCCGAATGCCGAGCAAATACAAGACCGCAAAGTAAGTGGCACCACCTGCAACCACCAGCATTACCAGCCGACCCACACGCTCCAGCAATGAATAGGTGAACCATGCTGTCGGCGCACTATTCAACCACATCAAGCAAGCCACCATCGCCGCGATGGCTAAGCCAACGCGCCCTGTAAACCACAGCCAGCCGGGCTCCGGCCGATACACACCACGACGCCACAAAATGATAAACAATAAGCCCGCATTCATCCAAGATGCCAAAGAGATTGCCAAGGCTAGCCCCACATGCTGTAACTTACTGACCAACAGCAGACTCAATACTATGTTGGTTATGACGGATGCGACAGCGACTTGCATCGGGGTTTTGGTGTCTTGGCGCGCAAAGAATCCTGGCGCCAACACTTTCACGAAGATAAAGCCACTGACCCCAACCGCGTAGGCCTGCAGTGCCAGCGCCGACATATCGACCGCCTGAGTGGTAAATTCGTTGTACTGGAAAATGGTGGTCAGTAGAGCAGAAGCCAGCAGATACAATGCAAAGGTGGCTGGAGCAGCTATCAGAATCACCCAGCGCAGCGCCCAATCCAACATGGTCGCAAACCCTTCCGCACTGCCCGACTTGTGCTCTTTTGATAAACTCGGCAACACCACGGTGGCCAATGCAATACCAAATACGGCAACCGGGAACTCCATCAAACGTTCCGAGTAGTACATCCACGAAATACTGCCGGCCGCTAGGAACGAAGCCAGAATCGTATTTACAATGGTGTTGATTTGCGCCACCGAAACGCTAAAGATAGCCGGCAGCATCAGCTTGAAAACGCGTCGACTTGGTTCATTGTTGAGAGACAAACTGGGACGAGGCAAATACCCTGCTCGCTTCAGACTCGGTATCTGAAATGCCAGTTGCACCACACCCGCTAGCAACACGCCATACGCCAAGGCTTGGGTTGGACTGTCCATAAGCGGCACGAGTATTAGTAGCGCGGCGATCATACACAGGTTCAGCAAAACTGGCGTTGCGGCAGGTACGGCAAATCGGTTAGTGGTGTTTAGAATGCCACCCGACATCGCCACCAATGAGATGCAAAACAAATATGGGAACATGATTCGCAGCGCTTCAACGGTTCGTGCCATTTTGTCAGGCTCATCGACAAACCCCGGTGTGAACAACGCGATCAACTGCGGTGCAAAAATAATCCCCAAGGTTGCCAAGATAAACGTCACCAATGACAACAAACCACTGGTAACGTTAACGAACTCGCGTGCCTGTTGTGTATTCTGCTCGGTCAGTTCGCTGAAAACCGGCACAAAGGCCTGCGAAAATGCACCCTCACCGAAAATACGGCGCAAGAAGTTGGGAATACGAAAAGCCACAAAAAAGGTGTCGGACACTGACCCAGCACCCAACATGTTCGCCATCACCACGTCACGCACCAAACCAGAGATACGCGAAACCAAAGTCATAATGCTGACAACAGCGGTGGATTTGAGGAGTTTTTTGGACACGATTGGTGTGAAAACTGACAGGTTAGATGTGGAGACTAACTTCCGTAAACTGCCCGTCTAGGTGCGCACATTCACGGTCTTCATATTGCGTGATATAGTCAATTTCGCAAGTATACCCGCTCAGCGCGTACTTTGGAGAACTTCGTTATGGATATCGGCAGATTACTGTGGTTTTTCCCTTGACAATCAATTTCTAAATCTGCATATTCCCGTTTCGATTTTAAGAGGTAAACTAACGTGGCAAATTCACCGCAAGCGCGCAAACGCGCCAAGCAAAACTCAGTTCGTCGATTGCGCAATCACTCGCAGCGTTCTGCTGTACGTACTGCAATCAAGAAGTTAGATGCAGCGATTGAAGCCGGCGATAAGGAAAAAGCAGCTGAAGCTTACCGAGCTTCTGTGTCCATGATCGACAAAGCGACGATCAAAGGCTTGCATCACAAAAACCGTGCTGCCCGCCTGAAAAGCCGTCTGAACAAACGCGTCAAAGAAATGGCTGCTTAATCGACTGAGCGAACTGATTTCTTTGCAAAAAAGGGTCCTTTGGGACCCTTTTTTATTGCGTATAGAAATTCATTACCTTGGTGTGAGGCTTATTTCAATACCACCATGTTGTCACGGTGCACTATTTCATCTTCACCGCCATAGCCCAGCAAATCGGTGATCTGCTCGCTCGGTCGACCAATTATCTTACTCGCTTCCTGCGCATTGTAATTTACTAATCCGCGCGCGACTTCTCGGCCCGTAGGGTCAACGCAACTAACAAGCTCACCACGTTTAAACGCGCCCTCGATTGCCGTCACACCAATCGGCAGCAAGCTTTTACCTTGCTCACGCAAAACCCGTGCAGCGCCGTCATCCACCATCAGTTTGCCGGAGATCTTCATTTGACCTGCCATCCACTGCTTACGGGAGGCCATCCGATCACGTGCGCTCAGCAAGGTCCCCAATACCTCACCACCAAATAAACGTTCTAAAACCTGCGGCTCTCGACCATTCGCAATAATCGTCGATGCGCCAGACCGACTGGCCTTTTGCGCTGCCGTCAACTTTGTCACCATGCCACCCCGGCCCAACTTACTACCACCGGAGGCCATCGACATCAATGATTCATCACTGGCATCACCTTCGGTGAGTAAGGTTGCATCCGGATTAGTGCGTGGATCCGCAGTGTACAGGCCATCTTGATCAGTCAAAATTATCAGCAAATCGGCTTCTACCAGGTTTGCGACCAAGGCCCCCAGACTGTCATTATCACCAAAGCAAATTTCATCGGTGGCAACCGTATCATTCTCATTTACCACCGTGAGCACGTCCAGTTCCAGCAATTTGGTGAGCGTGCTGCGCGCATTCAGGTACCGCTCGCGATTCGCAATGTCGGAATGCGTTAATAAAACCTGTGCAATATTGATTCGATAGGGCTGAAATGCTTCTTCGTATTGGCGTACCAGCGACGCCTGCCCAACGGCGGCGGCTGCTTGCAGTTCGTTCACCTTAACCGGGCGAGCACGCATTCCAAGTTGCGTCACGCCAGCAGCGACCGAGCCGGAGG
>JAUHZM010000132.1 GCA_030426005.1 Gammaproteobacteria bacterium | reverse complement strand
GGCAATATCATCATTTTTAAGGCCCGCTTTTTCAGGGCCAAATAATAATCCTACTTTTTCCCCCTCATTAACCGCCCCGCGCATTCGCAGGCAGCATTCTTTGGGGGTTACCACTTCCTTTATCATGTCACGCGGGCGCGCCGTTGTGGCATAAACATATTTTAAATCGGCTATGGCCTCTGCGGTTGTCGGATAAACACGCGTTTTTTCAAGCACGATGTCCGCACCAGCCGCCGGGGCAACCGCCGCTTCATTGGGCCATCCGTCACGCGGCGCGACAAGACGTAAATCCTTAAGCCCAAAATTATACATAGCCCGCACCGCTTTACCGATATTTTCGCCAAGTTGTGGCACAATCAATATAATCGCCGGGCCATCATCATGAATAACAGACGGTTTCTTATGATCAGTCCCGGCCATAAGTTACTTCTTTTCCACTGACGTAGTACCATCAGGATTATCTACAAGTTTTAAACCTCTACTATCAAAATCATCCCGTATTTCATCGGCTTTAGCCCAATCTTTATTAATTTTAGCTTCTTTGCGTCTCACCAATAAATCCGCGTCATGCCCTGTTAGTTCATATTTCCCAGCACCTGCCTTTAAAACATGCGTAGAATCCCAATTTTTTGCATTTCCCAATAACAAACCTAATAGTTTTGCAGATGCCTTAAGCTCTCCTGCATTTTTACTATCTTTTGCAAGTTGATTTAATTCCATGATTGCTTTTGGTGTATTTAAATCATCTCTCAAAGCTTCAAGGACTGCCTTCGCTGGTTTAGTTTCTTCTGAATTTCTAACAATTTTATACCACCGACAAAGTTGTTTTTCAGCTTGAGTAATAGCTTCACGGCTAAAGTCTGCTGGCTGCTTATAATGGCTTGTTAGTAATGCTAAGCGAATAGCTTCCCCTCTATTTGGATATTCTTCTAATAATTCATGCACCGTTATGAAATTACCGAGTGATTTTGACATTTTTTCGCCATTGACGGTCAAATATCCGTTATGCATCCAATAATTGGCGAGGTTTGCACCGTCATGTGAACATTTGCTTTGCGCGATTTCATTTTCATGGTGTGGGAAAATAAGATCCTGACCACCACCGTGAATATCAATGGTGTCCCCAAGATGCGCTGCTGCCATTGCGGTGCACTCAATATGCCAGCCCGGTCGACCACGCCCCCAGGGACTATCCCAACCTGGCTGATCATCGGACGACGGCTTCCATAACACGAAGTCGCCGGCGTCACGCTTATACGCAGCAACGTCGATACGCGCGCCCGCCAACAGCTCCTCCGGATCACGTTTTGATAGCTGTCCGTACTCTGAAAACGATCCGACACTGAATAGCACGTGGCCCTGCTCAACATAGGCGTGACCGCGATCGATCAACGCCTGAATCTCGTTGTGAATCTCAGTAATGTGCCCAGTCACTTTTGGCTCAACATCCGGTGGCAGAACACCGATCGCAGCTAGGTCTTCGTGGTACGCCGCTGTGAAGCGTGTCGTGATATCAGAGATCGACACACCCTGCTGCTCAGCCGCAGCATTAATTTTGTCATCGATATCCGTGATATTTCGAACGTAAGTAACCTTTGGATATAACTTACGCAACACACGAACCAGCACGTCAAACACCACCGGTGGCCGGAAATTACCGATGTGGCAATAATTGTACACAGTCGGACCACACACATAGACCTTGATGTGGTCAGGGTCTAAGGGTTCAAAATCTAATTTGCTTTTGGTTTCGGTATTGTAGAGTTTCACGACGCGCACACGCCCATGCAATGCAGATTAAACGGCGCATTGTAACACCAACGCCCGCATAATGGCGCTCTGAAACACACTTAAACCATGTGAATACGCGCTATGTTTCGCAATTGAAAATGGATTTATACAGGCACCTGAGCGCTGTTCGTTACTGCCACAGGCGCAAGGTTGCCATCACGATCGTGTCGTCACCAAAATCACTGACATGATTTGGGTTTTGGCGATACGATACAAAGCCGCCCAACTCCCATTTATCGTTCAGCATAGTGCGGTAGTAGGCTTCAAGATTGCGCTCCGTGGCATTAGTGTCGGACAGATTAATACGCTCGGTATTAAAGCCGATGTCACCATTCGATAAGCGACTGTCTGGCACCGAATAATTTACAGCACCGGACTGAATCTTGATCGGCTGCGACCAGGCTAAACCCAGTTGATCCTTGGCACGAAACAAATTATTACCAATTAGACCAACACTGTACCAATCACTACTCAGAGTAGAAAAATCTTTCAATAAGCTCTTATCAGCAGATTCCACCTCGGTGCGACCGACGCCATAGTTGGCGACCAATGACACGCCATCGATCAATTTGATATTACCGGACAAATCCAGCGCGTAGGTGGTGGCCTTCTCCACGCCTAACACACCCGATGCACCGCCGCCAAGCACACTGCCGCGCTCTTCAATCTGCCCAAACTTCAAAGCGATGCCACCGCGATCTGAAAACTCATGCGAGGCTTTTAAAATAGTTGACAATGATTGTTGCTGATAAGCGCCAGGCTGATCCACCGACACAAAACCAAGCTTATAGCTGGTCTTCGCATCACGCTGTTGGTAATTAAAGCTCAAAGTATCAGCCTGATTCGCAAAACCGGACAACACTGAATCGAATGCCGTGCCACTCAGAAAACTGGAATTACCAAACTCGTCATGTGACCCCAGGTCACCGATGGCACCCAGTTCACGGCTCGGATCGACCTGGTAAGCCGCGTTCATCGCCAACGACTCGCTCAACTCGCTGGTCATAGCCAAAGAAAGATTAGTGTTGATGGGCTCGATCCCGCGGTCGCCAGGACTGGCGAAATACTCGATAAAATCAACGCGCGGATCGGCCAGCGCTGTCGCTGAAAATGCCACCTGCGTCTTCATGCCCGGCACTTCAAAGCCGGTATTGATCGACTTGTGCTGCATCGCATTAAAAAACTGCGAGAGATGCATGGCGCCATCATTGATCTCAACATGATCGTTCAAATCAACCTGAAAACCTCGCCCATAGGAATCCAACACCAGCGTTTTCTCCAGCTTGGTCGACGATTTTTTCGACAACAAGATTGCACCAGCCAGCGCACCACCAACCAGCAAAATGGCTGCACCACCGCCGCCACCGCCACCACCGCCGGAACTTGGTGGCGTCACTGGTGGAGTCTCTGGATCGGTAGGCACATCTATTGGACCAATCACATTATTTAACACCTGCTCGGCAGATAAAATAACACCGCGGCCATACACAGGGTCTGTTCCTTGCGCGCCACGGTCCTCGGCTGACTGCAAAATAACATCAACTACTTCGTCGGCCGTTAAATTTGGATTCTGTAAAAATACTGCACCGGCAATACCGGAGATACGCGCAGTTGCCCAAGAAGTCCCACCACGCGTTGCGCCTGCGTTCGGCAGGCCTATTGCTGCGACATAGCGCTCGGCAGTCGTGCCAGCACGATTGGACTCAGGCAGCAGCACACCATCCGCGTCGGTCGCCCCAACAATAATCACGCCAGGTAGGTTAAAGCTTGAAGTAGACAAGGTATTCGGCTGTGCACCAAATTCATTGCCAGCCAAAATTGCGATTACTTTGCCACCACGGGACAAGTCCCCCATCAGCGGTGCCGCTGTGCCGCTCACGCCTTCGGTACCCCAAGTAAAGCCAACCACCCGAATATTGCTGCGCCCTAGGATGTCGGCTAGCGCATTGTCTCGTGCTGTACGCACCTGGGATTCATTCGAACGTGTAAGGTCACCATCGGTAACAACGAACGGCACAATTTCACCAGAGAACGCTTCCGAGGCGACGCGCACCGACACGGTACCGTGCCCTTCACCTTCGCGGTCTGACACATCGGAAGTATCGTTTGTGTTTTCGTAGTAGTTAAAACCCGGTGCTATATTGAATCCACGAGAAGGATCGACCCCAGAATCTAGTAAGGCAATTTGCTGACCGTAGGCGTCACCGAGCGTCACTCCGAACAATCCTATCGACGTGACCAGAGCACGGCTTAATTTAGTCAAGGTAGGGTTAGTGCGCCTGGGTAATGGTTTTTTTGACATGCATGCACCTATGCGATTTCCCTTTCTTTGGCCAGCGACTCCGCCGACGTAGAACGGGCGATTATTATGGTATGGCTTGATTATAGGTCAAGTTGTCGACATGGCAAACGACCGGCCGAGTATTTAATACAACCGCAAAACATCGGCCTCTCCACAACAAACCAAAAGCGGAAAGCGCACACCTCAGTGACTTAGCGACCTAAAGCGCCAGAAAAATAGTTGCGCTCTTTGATAAAAAGTAACTTGAGGCAAATAAGCACCATCACCGCAAAGACCAAGATCATCCATGCTGGCATACTCAAGCCTAGCCACTGCCATTGAATCTCGGCACATTCTCCACTGCCTGACAGCACCGTTTTAATAGTCTGCATCAACGGAAAAGCCTCGAGCATAAACTCAAGATCCGGGCCACATTCAGGCACCTTGTCGGCTGGCAAATTCTGCAACCAGACTTGCCGCCCTGCAATCGCCAGACCAGTCGCGGAGCTGACCAATCCACCAAACGCCAAAAATTTTGAACCGATTTTTTTGGGCCTAAAAATCAACCCAAGAAGGCAAAAGAACGCAACACCGACCAAACAGGCACGCTGAAACATGCAAAGCGGGCATGGTGGCAAACCGAGTTTTAACTGAAAGTAAAAGTACGCGATCGCCAACAGCGCGCCACTACCCAACAAGCCCACCCAATACCAACGTGCTGCTATCACAAAATTTGCTCCCGATCGGTCGAAAAAAAGTTCTGGCCACAGTATACACGAACGTTAGCCGCTGTCAGCCTTTGCAATTCAATCACACTTTAACGGCCAATCGACAATGTAATTCTCAAGTTCATCTTCATTCACGTCACGCTGAAACCGCACTCGATTTTGCACTGAACAAGCACGCTCATGAATTGTCGTGCGCGAACCTGACACGAGATGGTGCCAGTCCGGTAGCGGCTTTCCTTCCAGCAATAGACGGTATGAACAGGAAGGTGGCGCAAACTCCGCTGCAGCTTCAACGTTCGAGGCATCCATGGTAACGCAATGGGGCACGCGCACCGAGCGATTACTATAGTCAGTGCACTGACAAGAATTGGCATCAAACAGATCGCAGGCCACATCTGTGAAAACTAACTGGCCGGACTCTTCGTCCTCAAGCTGAGAAAGGCAGCACTTGCCACATCCATCGCATATCGACTCCCATTCCTCGGGTGTCATGTCAAACAGGGATTTCACTTCCCAAAAACGACTATGTTGTGTCATTGCGGCTTGAATTCGGTGTATCAATAAAGGTGCTAATTCGGCATCAACTGGCTACGCCAGACAGCCAGTTTAGCATCACGACTCGAACGCGCATTCGCTGGACTGGTCGATGGTAGGGTAACAAAGCGTAAGGTTGGATTCTGTGCGCTTAAAGAGCGGCAATGGCGGACAAATAACTTCTCTGCCGCCTGCCCATTAAAGCCAACAACGTCGATGCTTGGCCAAGCTTGAAATAGACTCGCGAAGTTGTTGACCTGTTCAGTACCACGTACGATGCTGCTATCAAGGCTGCCGGGGCGTTCACAGTCATGCAGAACGTCCCATACAGCAACACCGGCGCGAATAAGCGCCTGACAACGTTGCGGATAGTCCGCCCGCAAGTCTAGTTCAAACAATTGCGCCATAATCCACCAAAATGCATTTTGTGGATGTGCGTAGTATTCCACCGCCTCGAGTGACTTTATACCTGGCATTGACCCCAGAATTAGGATCCGGGGTTCGCCACCGATAATAGGTGGAAAACCGCTCATGACGAAGTTGGATAACTACCCGTCCGCCCGCGCCTCAAGAGCCGCAACCGCCGGTAAGGACTTACCCTCTAAGAACTCCAGGAAGGCACCACCACCGGTTGAAATGTAGGATATTTGGTCCGCGACGCCGTATTTCTCAATCGCCGCCACCGTATCACCACCGCCCGCAATAGAAAATGCCGATGATTCCGCAATCGCGTGCGCCAATGCTTGGGTGCCCGCACCAAACTGGTCGAACTCGAACACGCCGACGGGACCGTTCCAAACAATGGTGCCAGCACTTTTCAACATGTCAGAAAACTGTTTTGCTGTATCGGGCCCAATGTCAAAAATCATATCATCGTCTGCGACATCGGCGACCGATTTGGTTTCAGCCTGCGCTTGCGCTGAGAATTCTTTGCCACACACCACGTCGGTTGGCACAGGGATGTCACCATCTGTGGCGCGTGCTTTGTCAGTTAGTCGATTGGCTTCATCGATCAGATCCATTTCCACCAACGATTTACCGATCGGGTATCCGGCCGCAGCAATGAATGTATTTGCAATGCCGCCACCGACGATCAGTTGGTCAACTTGCTTGGACAAGGCATCCAGAACCGTTAATTTGGTGGAAACTTTGGAACCACCAACAATCGCCACCACCGGTTTGGCCGGCGCATCCAGCGCCTTGCCCAACGCGTCCAACTCGTTACTCAATAACGGTCCAGCACAAGCTATTGGCGCGAATCGAGTAACACCTTCAGTGGATGCCTGCGCGCGGTGTGCGGTTCCAAAGGCATCCATAACAAACACATCACACAGGCCGGCCATGGTTTTTGCCAATGTTTCGTCGTTGGCTTTCTCGCCAACGTTAAAACGGACGTTCTCACAGAGAACCACTTGCCCCGGTGCAATCTCGACCCCACTCAACCAGTCTTTGTCAACGCGAACCGTTAAACCTAGCGCATCGGACAAATGATCGGCGACCGGTTGTAGCGAAAATTCATCAGCATGACCGCCGCGCCTTTTTCCAAAGCAAGCCGAATAGTAGGCAGAGACGCTTGAATACGCGCATCATTGCTGATGGCGCCGTCGGCCATCGGCACATTTAAATCCTGACGGATCAACACGCGTTTGCCCTGCAGATCCAGGTCTTGCATTCGTTTAAACTTCTTTTGTCCTTGCATCGTGTACCTCTTTGCGCTCGCTTATTTCGCCGCTCTATCGACTTCAGAATTCCTAGCGCTCGCCTTAGGCCAGGCCACGAACCACGTCGAGCACGTTTTCAACATTAAAACCAAAGTGATCAAACAGCTGATCTGCTGGCGCAGACTCACCAAAGCTGGTCATACCAACTACCGCGCCGTTCATCCCGACGTATTTGTACCAGTAGTCTGCAATACCTGCCTCTAACGCGACACGCTGAGTGACACTGCTCGGCAATACCTGCTCTTTATATGCGGCATCCTGAGCATCAAAAAAGTCAGTCGACGGCATTGACACCACACGCACTGCTTTACCTTCAGCGCTGAGTTTTTTCGCAGCATCCATCGCCAACGCCACTTCGGAACCAGTCGCAATCAAAATCAGCTCTGGTGCCTCTGCGCTATCAAATAACACATAGCCACCTTTTTCAATATTCGCTAGTTGTTCGGCTGAACGCGTTTGATGCGGCAGATTCTGACGCGACAAAATCAGGCTAGTTGGCTTGTCAGTCGACTCAGCAGCCAATCGCCATGCAACAAACGATTCGACCGCATCACAAGGACGCCAAACTGACATATTCGGAATCAGACGCAAGCTGGCAACATGTTCAACTGGCTGATGCGTTGGGCCATCTTCACCCAGACCAATCGAATCGTGCGTTAACACATAGGTCACCGGTTGCTTCATCAAAGCAGACATACGCATACCGTTGCGCATGTAGTCTGCGAACACAAGGAAGGTACCGGTATAGGTTTTGAAACCGCCGTGCAATGCAATGCCGTTACTGATCGCCGACATCGCAAACTCACGCACACCGTAGTAAATGTAATTACCGTTGGCATCTTTGCGACTGATTGGCTTTGAACCGTTCCAGATGGTGTAATTCGAGCCCGCCAGATCGGCAGAGCCGCCAATTAATTCAGGTAATAATGGACCCAATTGGTTGAGTGATTGCAAACTGGCTTTTCGAGTTGCCAAGGTCGCTTCGGCAGCATTGACCTCGGCCAGTAATTTAGCTGTATTCTCAGCCCAATCGACCGGTAGGTCGCCACGCATTCTACGTTCGAATTCAGCAGCTTTTTCTGGGTTCGCTTGCGTGTAGTCGTTGTACATCGACTGCCAATCCGCTTCTGCCTTAGCACCTTTTTCAATCGCGCTCCAGGCTTGCTTAATCTCCGCAGGCACTTCAAACGGCGCAGCATCC
>JAUHZM010000131.1 GCA_030426005.1 Gammaproteobacteria bacterium | reverse complement strand
TTACTTGTTTTTCGCAGGCGTGTTCGAGGGTTGTTGGTTCTACAACGGTTTCAGCCCCATCTTCGCATTGCAGCGTCGCGGCCTAATGAATGGTACCGCGGAGCAATTGCAGTACATTATGCGTGATGAAATCCTGCATAGCGGCTTTGGCATACGCGTGGTGCGAGAGATTGTTAAAGAAGAGAACCTGACTTTGGATGAGACTCGTTTACGCCGAATGTGGGATGAATGCGAAGCCGCTGAGGAAATCTACGCCGGCCTCTTACTCGCTGATCCGATTGTGGGCTACAACAAAGAAGACCATATGGAACAGTTTCGCTTTATTGCGAATCGCCGCGCACGACAGCTCAAGATTACTGAGCCGTTTCCCGGTGCTGAGAACCGCTTAACTTGGTTGGACGAACAATCCAACCTGCGTAAAGAGAAGAACTTCTTTGAGACCCGTGTTATTGAGTACCAGACCGGTGCGGCACTTAACTGGGATTAGGTAAATCACACCAGCGGTCAGCCGCATGACTGACCGCCGGTATGAGGCTGTTAAAAAACAGCTTGGCTACACTTAACTACGGCGAACCCAATACCGCCAAATAACGCAATTCGGCCAAACCAAACCACCGCGCGATACCAGCCTTTTTGCCGCATCATGGCTATTTTGACCTCGTCTAAATCCAATGCCAACTCATGCTCGAGCTGTTGTTCTTGGTTCAACTCGATGTAGCGAAGTAAGGTAGTGTCTTGCTCAATTGAGTTCTCGGCCAGCTCACTAAGCTGAGTAAACACGGGTGAGTAACTCGACAGCATTTCCGCTTTGCTTGGCTCTACGAAACGGAAAAAAAAACAGCGCTGAGCTGTCCTGCGTGTTAAAGGTATGAATATAAAATGGTGCCGCAGTTATACCACGCAAACTCACCATAATCCGCTCTAACCAAATAAAACTCACACTCGGAGCAGCTTCAAAAAACAGGGTTAGGGCAGGCGCTTCAAAGCGTGGCGCGCCGTCAAGACTCAAGGTCCCGTGTCGACCTACCAAGGTCTGTTCGTCTAAGTCGAATACCAACTCAGGGACAGACGCAGTTCGATGCTGCATAGCACGCTCAGTATTCGAAACCAACGATTGCGCCACAGCCGTGTCACAATCGGGTATGTGAATTACCAGATAGGTGGATGACATCCTTTTCTCCAGATTGTATTGAGGTCCCGCTGCGTCAAGTCGTGCGGGACCGAGATAATTACACGTTAAATCGAAAATGCACAACATCACCGTCATGCATCACATAGTCTTTGCCTTCCAAACGAAAACGCCCGGCTTCTTTGGCGCCTTGTTCGCCACCATACTGATCGTAGTCAGCAAAACTAATGGTTTCCGCGCGAATAAAACCACGCTGAAAATCCGTATGGATCACGCCGGCAGCTTGCGGAGCAGTGTCACCAATACGGATCGTCCAGGCTCGCACTTCAGTTTTACCTGCAGTGAAGTAGGTTTGTAAACCAAGGAGTTCATACCCGGCACGAATAACGCGATTCAAGCCAGGCTCTTCCTGGCCGATCTCGGACAAGAACTCAACTTTTTCATCGTCATCCAACTCGGCTATCTCCGACTCCAACGACGCGCAGATAACGACCACATTGGCGTTTTCTTTGGTCGCTATCGCTTGCACGGTATCTAGGTGAGGATTATTTTCGAACCCAGCCTCGTCCACATTGGCGATATACATGGTCGGCTTAGCCGTCATCAAACAAAGGTGTTTGATGAGCTGACGGTCGTCTTTATCAAGGTCCAGCGAACGCACCGGCTCACCGGTATCTAAGTGTGCATGGACTTTTTCAAGCACTGCCTTTAACTTGATTTGGTCTTTGTCGCCCGATTTAGCACGCTTAGCGGCACGCTCAATACCCTTGGCCACCGTGTCCATATCTGCTAACGCGAGTTCGGTGTGAATCACTTCGATGTCAGACGCAGGGTCCACTTTGCCCGCGACGTGAACCACGTTCTCATCGTTAAAGCAGCGAACAACGTGCGCAATAGCGTCTACTTCCCGAATATTAGCCAGGAATTGATTGCCTAGGCCTTCACCTTTTGATGCGCCTTCCACTAAGCCAGCAATGTCCACAAACTCCATGGTTGCCGGGATAGTTTTGCTTGGCTTCGCCAATTCAGTCAGTCGCTGCAGACGCGGGTCTGGCACTTCGACAATGCCGACGTTTGGCTCAATGGTACAGAACGGGTAATTTTCAGCCTGAATACCAGAATTAGTTAATGCATTAAAAAGCGTCGACTTACCTACATTTGGCAGCCCGACGATGCCACATTTAAATCCCATATCAATTTCCAGATGGCCTGTTATTTAGCCAATACAGTGTGTAATTCATTCATCGCACGCGGAAACTCACCTTGTACGACGAGGTCCAGCACTCGCAAACTTTCGGCGATTGCGTGCTCAATTTTGTTTTGGTCATCCCGATTTGGCTGCTTGAGAACATAGCCAGAAACATCACGCCCAACACCAGGGTGACCGATTCCGATGCGCAACCGAGCAAAATCGGTAGTGGCACAACGCTGAGCGATATCACGTAGACCGTTGTTGCCACCGTGTCCGCCACCCAGCTTCAACCGTGCAACGCCCGCATCTAAATCAAGCTCGTCATGCACAACCAAGATTTCATGCAAGGCGATTTTATAGTACTGCGTTGCAGCCAGCACCGACTTGCCGCTTAAGTTCATAAACGTATCGGGTGCCAGCAAACGAACTTCGCTGCCGGCAATCAGCGTTTTGGCACTGCGGCCAAATAGCTGTTTGTCTGCTTTCAAAGTAACGCCCAGTTGGGCACACAAGGCGTCTAAAAACAAAAACCCGGCATTGTGCCGGGTTTTCGCATACTTTTCGCCCGGATTGCCTAAACCGACAATCAGTTTGATCGGCGATGAGTCCATTCTGAATTACTCTTCAGAATCGCCCTTGTCTTCAGCTGCCTCAGCACCTTCCTCACCAGCTTCCTCAGAATCAGCTTCTTCAGTTTGTGGTTTCTTCGGAGCCAATACAGAAGCAACTGGCAATTCCAGGTCAGCTTCCTGAATGGTGGTCGCGAACTCGACACCTTCTGGCAACTTCACATCGCCCAAGTGTACTGACTCGCCCATGCCAAGCGCAGACACATCAACTTCAATATACTCAGGCAGATCACTACCCAAGCAAGTCACGTCCACTGACACCATGTTGTGCATCATAATGCCATGCTCAGTTTTAACACCAGGCGCATCTTCTTCACCAATGAAGTGCAACGGCACAGTCATGGTGATTTTGTCTTTACGACTTACACGCTGGAAATCCAGGTGCATGATTTGCGCTTTGTATGGGTGCATTTGCACATCACGCAGTACCGCGCGTTGCAGATCGTCACCAACATGCAATTGAACCAATGCGGAATGGAAAGCTTCAACCTCTAACTGATGAATCATCTTGTTGTGATCAACCAGTAAGTATTGCTCATCTTCTCCACCGCCATAGACCACCACTGGCACTTTTCCATCACGACGTGCACGACGTGACGCAGCGCTACCAGATCCGGTTCTTACTTCAGCTTCTACTATAAAATTAGCCATTACTTTATCTCAAAATAAAACTGAGCCTGCCTGCTCGACATGCTCAGCGTTTCCAACAACACATTGGCAATTTGCCTAAATGCGTAGACTTCAAATTGCTTGCTCGAGTTTAGTCCTCGTCGACAAACAATGAACTCACCGAATCACTGACCGTGATACGACGAATTGATTCACCCAGCAAGTGCGCAATCGACAATTGTCGAATTTTATCGCTTGCTGCGGCCGCGTCAGACAACGGAATCGTGTTGGTTACCACCACTTCATCCATGCTGGACGCATTAATTCTATTCACTGCCTCGCCCGACAATACTGGGTGAGTACAGTATGCGCGTACGGCTGTGGCGCCCTGCTCTTTCAAGGCGTCGGCAGCTTTACACAAGGTATTCGCAGTGTCGACCATATCGTCGATCAACACACAGCTGCGGCCATCCACATCACCAATGATGTTCATGACCTTTGCCACGTTCGCTTTTGGACGACGCTTATCGATGATCGCCAAATCAACATCCAGTCGTTTTGCCAGTGCGCGAGCACGGACTACACCGCCAACGTCCGGCGAAACCACAACCAGATCTTCGGTACCCAGATTGCGGATATCATCCAGCAACACGGGTGAGCCGTAAATATTGTCGGTAGGGATATCAAAGAACCCCTGAATCTGATCAGCGTGGAGATCCATCGTCAACACACGGTCTGCGCCAGCCGTGCTGACCATTGACGCAATCAATTTAGCACTGATCGGCACCCGTGAATTACGCGGACGTCGATCTTGTCGTGCGTAACCGTAATACGGCATTACCGCAGTAATACGATGCGCGGAGGACCGATTACAGGCATCGATCATCAACAGTAATTCGATTAAGTTTTTGTGGCTTGGGGCGCAAGTCGGTTGAATGATAAACACATCACGACCACGAACATTTTCCTGAATCTCTACCGTGATCTCGCCGTCACTGAATTGTTCAACGCGGGCCTTGCCTAGCGGAACTTTCAGATAGTCGACCACTTGGGCAGACAAGTCGGGGTTAGCATTACCGGAAAAAACAAGTAGGTTATCGATCGCCACAGTGACCTCGCTCTCGTATTTATGATGCTTTTCAGACTAGGGATAATATCAGACCGGTTCGCGAAACTTAAATCGCCCGGAAGTCTCGAAGCCTGTGCTTCGAATCGTTAAAGCGGGTCCACACTATTGACCAGTCTAGTGGCGGATCGAATAAGCAGGAATTACCGCAAACTTACATCAAAGCAGCGAGATGGATGGCTGGGGTGGAAGGATTCGAACCTTCGAATGCCGGAATCAAAATCCGGTGCCTTAACCGCTTGGCCACACCCCAGTATCGGAGTCATCCAATTTCGAGCTTGTCACAGCCTCTCGATACACGATCAGCCGATGCTGACTTGACGCTCAAAACTGATGGTATTGAGTGTACGTTTTCTGACTATGTCCTTTCAATGCAAGAAGTTTATGCTTCCGACATCAATAAAGGGTGAATATTCATCCCTTTGGCAACAAAGCCAGATGTATTTAGAGGCTTGTCGGCCAACAACTGCAAACCTTGCTGCTGAGACCTGAGCGCCATGAAAACACAGCCCCCAGACCCGGTCATGCGTGGATTGCCATATTGACCAAGCCACTCGAGTACGTCATTCACTTGCGGATATTCAGCGCGAACAATCTTTTCGAGCTGATTCTCCCCTAGCGAAAACAAGGTTTTGATGTGAATCACATCGTCGCCTTCCTCGAGAGCGCGTATTTTCTTCATCTGAGGGGTCGCTGTCAAATGTTTATTGGAAAAAATTTTACCTGTCGACACTGACACCGGCGGGATCAAAACCAGATACCAGGGTTCTTCCAATCGGAGCGGCGTTAATTGCTCACCGATTCCTTCCGCCCAGGCTGCGTGACCGCGCACAAATACCGGCACATCCGCGCCAAGCTGCAAGCCAATATCCGCTAACTCGTCAACCGACAGATCAACCTCCCAAAGTGAATTCAGTGCCAATAACACCGTCGCCGCATCTGAACTTCCTCCGCCAAGACCGCCCCCCATCGGAAGCCGCTTCGTCATCTGGATGTGCACACCCAGTGATTGCTTCGCATACGGCTTGAGTAATCTTGCTGCCCGCAAGCATAGGTCTGACTCGACAGAAAACCCAAAATCGTAACCTCGTGTAATTTGCCCATCTTGGGTGATGGTAAAGTGCAAGTCATCGCCGTAATCCAAGAACTGAAAAACGGTCTGCAAATTGTGATACCCGTCGGGCCGCTTACCCGTAACATGCAGAAACAGATTGATTTTAGCAGGCGCTGGCCATGCGCGATCCACACTCATTGCCACGACTTACTCACCAGACGCACCACCACGTCGCCCTCGCGTACCTGTTTGCGTGCGACCACTTTTCGTGGCAACCAGTTGCCATTCTCATACTGCTGATACGCTGAATAGTGGATTTCCCAGCCCTGTTGTCGTAGCGCTGAAACCCGACCGTCATCGTTTAACTGATATTGATATACCTCTGATGGGTTTGGTAAAGCGAATAGCCAATAGGTCAGCGCTTCTAATGGTATCGGCCATCCAACAATGCGATTCAGTAAGCGCTCCGCACTCCGACCACGATGCACTTCACCTTTGCTGTCACTAATGACCACACCGTGCGAATCAAATTCGATGATCACGGTACCCGCGCCTAGTGGACCAAAAAGCCGGACTTTATGCTCTTCGTCTGCACGCTGCCAAATCAGGTTGGCGGATTCATTCGCTTTAGGCGTTCGCACGCCCACTTTAGCGTTGTATTGCCAATCTACGTTTTGCTCATGCTGCTTTAATGCGGCACGAAAAAACTGTTTGTCACGTGACCACGACTGGCCATTTTGATCAGGCACCGAGGGCAGTGACGTGCAGGCAGTCAATAGCAGTACACCGCTGCACACCAACAAGCGACGTAGAGAGTTCATTTGATGCATATTATTGCTTTGACACGGTACTGACTGGGAACTGTATTCCATATCGCTTGAGTGTTTTATTCAGCAAAGGATTATCATTGTTGTCTCGAAACGACTGCTCCCAGATCAAAGTAGCGCGCTCCTGCTCCCCGGCTTCCCACAACACCTCGCCTAAGTGTGCTGCAATTTCCACCTCAGGGCTGGCAGCGTAGGCCTTTTCTAGGTACGTAATCGCCTGTTGATGCTCGCCCAAGCGATAAAGCACCCAACCCATGCTATCCAGAATATGCGCATCATTGGGTCGTAGTTCTAAGGCCTGCTCAATCAATTCTCGCGCTTCCTGATAACGGTCAGTACGATCGGCAAGGGTGTAACCCAACGCATTTAGTGCATTCGCGTGTTTGGGTTGCTGCGCGAGTACCGCGCGCAGATCCTGTTCGGCCATCGCCACACGATCCAACTCAGCCGCAACTAAAGAGCGCGCGTACAATAGGTCGACATGATTTGGCACATAGACGATGGCTTCATTGATATAACCCAACGCTTCTTCATAGCGGAAAGCGCGCATCAACAGAAAGTGTCGTGTCTCAACCAGCTCCAGCCACTCCTCATTGGTGGTCGGCTCCAAACCCCAGAGGTAGTCCACCGCTGCATCCACACCATCGGTTTCGAATCGCATATTCGCCACCTGAATCTGGGCGCGAAACAGCATGTCTGATTGCTGGATATCACGGAATAATCGCTCGGCTTTCGCATACTGCCCGCGCGTGGCAGCCATGCGGGCGAGTGACCATCGCACATCATCATTGCTGGGCTCATACTGCAACACGCGTCGATAATAATTTTGCGCCTTGTTGGGTTCTTCCATCACCTCGGCCAAGGCACCAGCGTATTGTAATGCTCCGACGTTATCGGGCGCATCTTTCAATACCGCCTTCATTAACGTGTAAGCCTCAGCAAATTTCTCTGCGCGCGCCAACTCAGCCGCATGATTGATGCGCATCGCGACTGAACGCGGATTCTCTGCCACAAACTGCGAAATAAACGCTGCTCGCTCTTCCAAGCGTTCTTCCGAATACAATAAATTCGCCTTCATCTGCGCAGCCAGATCCCAGCTAGGACGCAAGCGTAAGGCCTTATCCACCCAAGCTTGTGCAGCCTCATTCAAATTGAACGACTCAGCAACATAGGCTGAGCTCAATAATACTTGGGCCGACTCGGGGTTTTCCTCTACTAAATAACTAGCGATGGCAAAACCAGACACGTCATTTTTTTGACGTACTAAAAGCGCGGCAAGCTGTTTAACGTATTCGTCTATCTCACGCTCATCCAGTGCAGCTTCAATCACGTCGATGGCTTCGGATGTCTGGCCGGAACCGACCAACGCCATCAATAACATATTGTGCGCATCCGCACTGCTGGGTTTTAACTCATGCCAGAGTCGCGCCATATCTGCTGCCGCGCGGTAATCATCTTTACGCATCGCCAGCATGGTCGCCAGCCTGGCCACACGGTAGTCCTGCGTCGTATTTGCGGCTTGTTGTGCATTTCGAGTCGCCTGATCCCAGTCGCCATTAAACGAAGCCAGATTCATGACCAACAACTTTTCGAGTAATTCGGCATCGAGATCAAGCTTTGGTAAGGCCGGATCCAATGCCAACTCGGCGTCCGGAATGACTCGAACCTGATCCGGGTTCGCTTCAATCACCGTCTCT
>JAUHZM010000130.1 GCA_030426005.1 Gammaproteobacteria bacterium | reverse complement strand
GTTATCACAGACTGGCCAGCTCAGCACCTCAGTCATCCGGCAAAGGAATAAATTCGTCAGTATCACCAATCACCGGCGGAAACTGACCCGCCTCCCAATCGCGCTTGGCTTGTTCGATTCGATCACGATCAAACGACACGAAGTTCCATTCTAAGTGCGGTGCATCGACCCAAGGTTCGCCGCCTAGCAACACCAATCTTGAGTAGCGTAATACGGTTATATTGCCCGCTGCTGGCAACATCGCCGTTGCGCCTTCGCCGACCACCACACCGTCCACATTGATGCCGCCTTCGGCCACATAGACCAAGCACTCGTGTTCGGGGTTTGGGCGCTCTATGTGCTCGCCCTTGCCGGCCAAAATGTCAACCATAAACATTGGCGAGAATGTCTTGATAGATGACTGCATGCCGTACGCTTCACCGACCACCAAACGAATGGTCACCTCATCGTAGATTTTGTGTGGTAACTCATTGTGCGCAACATGCAGAAAGTTCGGCTCTACTTCGGCGTGTTCACGCGGTAAGGCAACCCAGCACTGAAGCCCGTTCAGTGAATGTGGTTTCGAGCGCACTTCAATCGACTCACGTTCAGAATGCGTGACACCACGACCAGCTACCATCCAATTCACATCACCAGGACAAATCTCAAGACAATTGCCCAGACTGTCGCGGTGTAGAATTCGCCCTTCGAGAAGATAGGTGACTGTCGCAAGTCCAATATGCGGATGTGGTCTAACATTAACGCCAGCCCCGGCATCGAATTTCACCGGCCCCATATGATCAAAAAAGACGAAGGGACCAACCATGCGTTGCACTGGATTTGGCAACACACGCGACACTGAGAATTCACCCAGATCCGTCACTTTGGGAATAAGTACTTTCGGCATGATGCTCTCCGTGAGACAGGAAGAACAATGACAATATCAAATCGCATGCACGATTAGATGAATGCAACGCGGTCGCCATTTAAGGAAGACTTACGAGCAAAAAAAAACGACTGCGATCTGCAGTCGTTTTTATCTCTTCAGTAAAAGTGGCGGAGCGGACGGGACTCGAACCCGCGACCCCCGGCGTGACAGGCCGGTATTCTAACCAACTGAACTACCGCTCCGCATTTTTACTAAAACTGGTGGGCGCTACTGGACTTGAACCAGTGACCCTCGCCTTGTAAGGGCGATGCTCTACCAACTGAGCTAAGCGCCCGAATCTTGTCGATTTGGGAGGGCGATAATAGCAGATGTCTGGAGCCTTGCAAGTAAAAGTTACAACTTTTTTTGCCGTCTCATGAGTGCCTGCTGCCCTCGAAAGCGGCGCTAGTTTAATTCATTCCGAAATATATGCAATAAGTTTCTGACACTTTTTTTAAAAACCTAAAAATCGCTCGGTTTGGTATGTAGCTAGGCTAAGCAACACCGGCACACTCACGCCATAAGTCCGGCTGTAATTGTTGATTGTGTTTGATACTTGCCTTGAACCAAGCGAATAAGATTTAGTTCGAAACGCGCTAAAACAGAGCGAGCTTGAAGCGGAGTTTATCCACTTACGCGCAACTCTAAGTCGAATGCGAGGGATGCAGAGCAATCGCTCAGAGAATCGGGGGAATACAGAGAAAAGGGAGAGGAGCTGACAGACCAACCAGATGGTCTAGAGATGCGATGATCTAAGAAAGATGCGACCAGTATCTGTAAACATCTTCCTTAGATCAATCTTGATACAGATAAAGCGAATGCTTAGTTCAATGCATCTTTCAACGCTTTACCAGCTTTGAATTTGGCTAGTTTAGAAGCTGGGATTTTGATTGTTTCACCAGTGCGTGGGTTGCGGCCATCACGTGCAGCACGCTCGCTTACTGAGAAAGTACCAAAACCAACAAAAGTAACACTGTCGCCTTTTTTCAGCGCACCAGTGATGCCTTCAAGAACTGCGTCAAGCGCATCGCCAGCAGATGATTTAGAGATGTCCGCCTTGGCAGCGACTAGTTCGATTAGTTCTGATTTATTCACACTTAATTCCTCAAGGTAATATGGTTTATTAGTTATGTGTTTAGGTAGATTGTTGTGTCTCGCATGAAAAAGTAGGTAGTTCGACACGTATTATCATTTCGTGGACGCACCACACACAGCGGACACACGAAACGTTAGAGAGTGACATGAAAATGGATACGATCCACCTTCAATGATCTCCGGTCTATGGCCGAGTTACACCGTGGAAGAGTGCAACCTGCATACGGCAGACTGTTCCTGTTATGTGATCGCTGCCGTTACCACAGCGGGTATGATGTTCTTTTTGCTAGCAAAAAACAATATTGACTTACAAAAAAATTTCCTATAAACCCAATAACTACGCGGGTTTCCGGCCATTTGGCCATTAACTTAGTTTAATCTGGCGTTTGAATAAAACGCCAGATCGTATTGATTTTCAATAAGAAGTTAGTGGTGCGCCGCAGATTCCGGTTCTTTTTTGCCTTTAGCGCTGGTTACCGAGGTTTCATTTTCCTCGACACCCGCACCGGCTTTAGGATGCTCGGCCAAGGCCACATCCAACACTTCGTCGATCCATTTCACCGGTACGATGTTTAAATCGGCCTTAACTTCGTCGGCAATTTCGACCAAATCTTTCTCATTTTCTTTCGGAATAATCACGGTCTTGATCGCACCTCGATGGGCTGCCAAAAGCTTTTCTTTCAAGCCACCAATCGGCAATACTTCACCCCGCAGCGTAATCTCACCGGTCATCGCCACATCAGCGCGTACCGGGGTATTCGTCGCCGCAGAAATCAACGCTGTACACATCGCGATACCCGCGCTTGGACCGTCTTTCGGTGTTGCACCCTCTGGCACGTGAATGTGAAAGTCGCGCTCAGAAAAGAACTCTTTATCCAAACCCAAGGCATGTGAACGCGAGCGGACTACAGTGACCGCGGCCTGAATAGACTCTTGCATTACGTCACCAAGCTTACCGGTATAAGTTTGCTTACCTTTACCTGGCACGATGACAGACTCGATAGACAATAACTCACCGCCCACCGAAGTCCAGGCCAGACCGGTTACCTGTCCGACACGATTTTCTTCCTCTGCCAGACCGAAACTGAATTTTCGTACACCAAGGTAGTCGCCCACGTTATCAGAATCGACCACGACTTTCTCAAGCTTACCGTTCATCACCAATTGCTTAGTGACTTTACGGCAGATCTTAGCGATCTCCCGCTCGAGACCGCGCACTCCAGCTTCGCGCGTGTAATAACGAATCACGTCCAAAATCGCATCAGATTTGATCTCGATCTCTGATGCTCTCAAACCGTTATTCTTAGTTTGCTTAGCAACCAAGTAGCGTTGTGCGATATTGAGTTTTTCGTCCTCAGTGTAGCCCTCCAGACGAATGACCTCCATACGATCCAGCAACGGACCAGGAATATCCAAACTGTTGGCGGTCGCCACAAACATGACTTCGGATAAATCGTAGTCCACTTCCAAGTAGTGGTCTGCAAAGGTGCCATTTTGCTCTGGATCCAGCACCTCTAACATGGCAGAAGCTGGGTCACCACGAAAATCAGCGGCCATCTTGTCAATTTCATCAAGCAAAAACAAAGGGTTACGAGTTTTCACCTTCGCCATATTCTGCACGATTTTTCCAGGCATGGAACCAATATAGGTACGTCGATGACCGCGGATCTCGGCTTCATCACGAACACCACCGAGTGACATGCGAATAAACTTTCGGTTGGTTGATTTTGCAATCGACTTTCCAAGCGAAGTTTTACCTACCCCAGGTGGGCCAACCAGACACAAAATCGGGCCTTTCATCTTTTTCAGACGTTGTTGCACTGCAAGGTATTCAAGGATCCGCTCTTTCACCTTCTCCAGGCCAAAGTGGTCTTCATCTAGAATTTTTTGCGCACCTTCGATGTCACTACGCACACGTGATCGTTTTTTCCACGGAACTTGAACGATCCAGTCAATGTAGTTACGTACCACAGCCGCTTCAGCGGACATCGGTGACATCATTTTGAGTTTCTTAATCTCAGAGTCGACCTTCTCGCGCGCCTCTTTGGGCATTCCCGCTGCTTCGACCTTGGCTTGAATTTCTTCCAGCTCGCTCTGCCCTTCCTCAGACTCACCCAACTCATTTTGGATGGCCTTCATTTGCTCGTTGAGGTAGTACTCGCGCTGGCTTTTTTCCATCTGCTTTTTGACGCGTCCGCGAATCTTTTTCTCGACGCGATGCATATCAAGCTCTGCTTCCATGAAGGACAGCACATGATCAAGACGCTCATTTAGGTCATCCGATTCGAGCAGGAATTGCTTGTCTTCTAGCTTAAGTTCGAGAAAGCCCGCGATAGTATCGACTAAGCGATCCAGCTCCTCAATCGCACGTAATTGTCCTAAGGCTTCCGGCGCAACTTTAGAATTGATCTTGCTGTAGTTTTCAAATTCCGTTGTCAGCGTACGGATTGCCACACGCGCTTCATTCTCGTCCACCGAACTCGTCGGCATCGGCTCGACCACCGCTGAAAAACACTCGGCTTCGACGATTTTTTGCAAATGAATACGCTGCTTGCCTTCGACTAACACTTTGACTGTGCCATCTGGCAATTTGAGCAATTGCAGGATATTCGCGAGTACACCGATCTGGTAAATATCTTTTTCACCCGGCTCTTCAGTCGACGCATCATGCTGCGCGACCAAAGCGATTTGCTTGCCGTTCTCCATCGCCCGCTCGAGCGCAATGATCGATTTCTCGCGGCCCACAAACAAGGGAATAACCATGTGTGGGAATACCACCACATCGCGCAATGGCAGGAGTGGGAATGGCGATGAATAATCGATTGCTGTGGATTCTTCTGACATAGTTAGAAACCTTTAAATTAGTACGTTGTTTGTACGTAGGGCCGACGACTGCGGTTAAGCTCACCGACTCATTGTTACAAGTATAGGACATGTATGGGAGCACTCACCAAGGGTTTCAAGTACTCTCGCACACTTTCGCCTCATAGCTCCCTGCGTTGGGCGATCAGTGGATCGACGATAAGCACCGCCAGGATTCACAATACACGACAGCGCACCCGGTGGGGCGCGCTGATATGGTGGTTAAGCTGACTTCTCCGCGTCAGCTTCTTCATAAATATAGAGCGGTCGTGCGCCTTCTGTAATTGTACTGGCGTCAACCGATACTTTTTGCACACCCTCTTTGGAAGGCAGCTCGTACATAGTCTCGAGCAAAGCGTTCTCGAGAATTGAACGCAAGCCGCGCGCACCCGTTTTACGCTTAAGCGCTTTCTGTGCAACTTCACGCAGAGCATCTTCACGAATCTCGAGCTCGATACCATCTAGCTTCAATAGCCGTTGGTATTGCTTGACCAGCGCGTTCTTGGGTTGTGTAAGGATCGTCATTAACGCTTCCTCGTCCAGCTCTTCAAGCGTGGCAATAATCGGCAGTCGACCAATAAACTCAGGGATCAGGCCATAACGAACCAAGTCTTCTGGCTCTAGTTTCTTCAAATGCTCAGAGATAAACGGATTGTTAGACTTGCTGTGCACCTGGGCACCGAAACCGATTCCACTTTTTTCAGAGCGGTCTCGAATGATTTGATCCAAGCCGGCAAATGCGCCACCACAAATAAATAATATATTGCGTGTATCGACCTGAAGGAATTCCTGTTGTGGATGCTTTCGTCCGCCCTGCGGTGGAACCGATGCGGTGGTACCTTCAATCAACTTTAAGAGTGCTTGCTGCACACCTTCACCAGACACATCGCGCGTGATCGACGGATTGTCTGACTTACGCGAAATCTTGTCGATTTCATCAATGTAGACGATTCCGATCTGTGCCTTCTCAACATCATAGTCGCACTTTTGCAACAACTTCTGGATGATGTTTTCGACGTCTTCACCGACGTAACCGGCTTCGGTCAGCGTGGTGGCGTCAGCGATGGTGAATGGCACATTCAGTTGCTTGGCCAGTGTTTCAGCCAGTAGCGTTTTACCTGATCCCGTTGGGCCGATCAGCAAGATATTGCTCTTTGCAATATCAACGTCGCCTTCAACTTCCTGACTGCGAATACGCTTGTAGTGATTGTAAACCGCGACCGACAGTACTTTCTTTGCGTCTTCCTGGGAGATCACATAATCATTCAAACCCACGTGGATCTCTTCCGGCGTTGGGAAAGAATCCTTTTCTTCTGCCTTGGAAATGTCGTCGATGGCTTCTTCACGGATAATGTCTTCACAGAGATCGACACACTCATCACAAATAAAGACCGAAGGGCCTGCGATCAGTTTTCGAACTTCGTGCTGGCTTTTTCCACAAAATGAACAATAAAGTAGCTTGTTATCGTCGTTACTTTTATTGTCGTCACTCATATTCACCCCTGAGGATAGATGCTACTCGCCGTAAATACCGGCGCAAATGCGTAAAATTATCGATCTTTATTCGGTAAGATGACCCGTCGTCACCAAATTGTAACCCAATTAAAGACCTGAATGAAACGTGATATCTGGCACTCTTTTCGAATGTTCATCAGATTGCACGCTCAGATTATATGTGGCGCTTGAATACAGTATTTCAAGAATGTGAACGTCATGTCACATCCTATGTGAACTCGGTATACGCGCGACTACTCAGTAATTCCTCGAGCTCGACGTGCATTATCGATACCACCAAGGTTTTCCACGTTGACATACCCCGCAGCGGTCAACAACGATTTGGCCTGTTCGGCTCGGCCTCCGCGCGCGCAGTACAAGCGAATCGGGGTCTGCTTATCCGGGAACGCGAGGGGTACGTCGTCGGCGATATCAGATAACGGTATCCGAGTATCGCCTTCAATGTGGTCGATCTGGTACTCCGCCCAGCTACGCACGTCGATGTAGACAACATCGGCGGCAGCAACACTGCTCACACCAACCAGACTCAGAAGCAGCCCAAACCACACACACCTCAACGCACGTGGGAAACGCAGCGATTCAGCGCGATTCATGTTTTTGCTGGGCTGCATGCCGGCTCTTGAGAGCTTATTCAGGACGTTGGGCAATGACGTCGTCGATCAGTCCGTATTCCTTGGCTTCAGCGGCGGTCATAAAATAGTCTCGCTCAGTATCCTGCTCGATGCGTGACAATGGCTGTCCAGAATGCTTAACCAGAATCTGATTCAACTCTTCACGTACGCGCAAAATTTCACGAGCATGAATATCAATGTCTGACGCTTGCCCCTGGAAACCACCCAGTGGTTGATGAATCATAATGCGCGAATGCGGCAGTGCATACCTGCCGCCGGTGGCACCAGCTGTCAACAACAACGACCCCATACTGGCCGCCTGACCGATGCAGACCGTGTTTACCTTCGGTTTAATAAACTGCATGGTATCGTAAATCGCCATACCCGCGGTTACTGCACCGCCCGGGCTATTGATATACAGATTGATGTCTTTATCCGGATTTTCTGACTCCAAAAACAGTAATTGCGCGACAATCAGGTTGGCCATGTAATCTTCAACCTGCCCCACCAGAAATACGACGCGCTCTTTCAGCAGTCTCGAATAGATGTCAAATGCGCGCTCTCCGCGACCAGTACTCTCCACAACCATTGGTACTAAGCCACCGGCTGCCTGAGGCTCGCGATCAGAGTTAGTTTGCCCAGAGGTCAGGCCGAGCTGATTTAAATTACTGTAAATTTGTGTCATACGATTAATCGAATTCAAAATGGTTAAGCGAGTATACCTTGTGAGACAGCCGTTTAGGGAGTCTCCACGTAGATGTAATAGCGTTTTATTCAAACACAAGTGGAATGCCTCATCCTCTAGTGAATTGTAGCAAGCCTAGCACCGTTCCCGAGAGCCAGTGTCGATAGAGATAAAAAAAGAGCGTGCAATTCAAAATTACACGCTCTTTTAAGATCGGCTGAGCCGGAGAGTAAAGCGATTTACCCTTGCATATTCAACAAGGTAGATGCTTCGACGCTCTCAACTTCAACGTCGGCTTTCTCAATCAAAAAGTCGACCACCTGCTCTTCCAACACAATCGACTGTACTTGTGCCAATGCTTCCTGATTCGATTTGTAGTACTGAACAAACTCTTCTGGTTGCTCATATGACGACGCCATTTTCTCGATGCGTGCATTAACGCGCTCTTCGTCAGGCTTGATCTCTTGCTTACGGATAATTTCCATCATCAGCAAACCGAGCGCAACGCGTTTCTCTGCTTGCGGTTTCAGCACTTCAAATTCTGGATCTGGGAAGTTCTCCAACATTTTAGGATCGATACCCTGCTGGATCATTTGATTCT
>JAUHZM010000129.1 GCA_030426005.1 Gammaproteobacteria bacterium | reverse complement strand
CGTTCTGCCCCGAGATTGTAGAAGTTAGATAAGCGCTGACGTACTGCGTCCTGATCGGCAATTTTACCGGCCACATCGAAGAGTGGTTCATTGTTGCTGATAAACTGCCCTGGACCTTTGCGTGCCGTGACGCAGATATCATTTTGTGTGGCGTATTTCAGAATCCCTTCAATATCCATGGCCTGGATGTACCCATAGTCTTTGCTGCCTAACACGAGATCTGGGTCAATGGCCGACTCTGTAGACTGTGGTGGTGTTTCGTTCGGGAATAAATGTTCCAGCCGAGTTACCAAGGTCTTACCCCGATCTGCTGTCACTTCGCCGATATGAATGGTGTCGGGAACATGGTGAATGAATGCAATAAGCACGGCAACGCTGATCACGGACAAAGCAACAGCCATGAGAATGCCGAAGTGGGGAACAAAGTCCGTCACTTGGTTGCCGTCACCACTGCTGACGGTACGCAACACCAATAGACAATAGATAAAGGTTGAAGTGAACATCCCCAGTGTGAACTGATTGCGACGATCTTCCAAAAAACGTAACAGCAGCCGCGAGCCATAGTTTGCTGTGGCATGGGATACCGACAGAATGGTCATCGAGAACACCACACCTGCAACCGTGATGGTGGAACCCGCCACGGTAGACAGCAATGCACGTGCTCCATCAGGATTACTATTGAACAGCCATTCCAATGAGGGCGGGATGTCTGGCATCAGATAGATATCGGTGGCGACCAAACCGGCAGCCAAGACAATGGCGCCAAGCGACATAGCGGAAGGTATAAACCAGTAGCTATACCGAATGTTAAGCATGATCTGAAACAACCAAAGTTTCATATTAGCCCCTGTTGTTTTTGCACTGAGATGATAGTGAGTATAACCGGCAGGCTACTGAGAAATCGGTGAATAGTTGCTGGCCACGAATTCCCAATTTACGAAATACCAAAACTGCCGAACGTAATCTGACCTCCGGGCCCGATAATCAATGTAGTAGGCGTGCTCCCAAACATCAATCACCAATAACGGATGTGTATTCGGGTCCGTAGCTGGCGTATCAGCATCGCGGGTATTGATGATTCGGAGCCGTCCGTTAGAGAGCTGGACCAACCACGTCCAACCCGCGCCAAAACGTTGTGCGGCGCTGTCCGCGAAGTGGTGCTGGAATTTCTCGAATGAGTTGTACTCATCTTCAATCGCTGTCAGAAGCGAATCATTGGGATACTGGCCGCCATTCGGTGTGAGACACTGCCAAAAGAAATTATGGTTCCAAACTTGCGCAGCGTTTTGGTATACGCGGCCCTCTGCATGGTGAATAATCTCGTTCAAGTCCTTGTTGGCTAACTCGGTGTTTCTAATTTCATGATTGAGGGAATCAAGATACTGTCTATGATGTTGCTCATAATGGATACGCAAAGTTTCAGCCGATACAAACGGCTCTAGTTCGTGGTACCGATAAGGCAGTGATTTAAGTTGAATCGACATTGTTTTGCGCTCCCGAACAGGGCGTAAAAGCGAGGCCTTCGATGGAACGAAGCACCTCGCTTTGTTGCCTTTTTTAGCCCACCAACGGTGGTCTGCTCGTAGCGAGTAACCCCGCTTGAGCGCTTACTCAGCAGCGACGGCACGCAACATCCAGACATTTTCTTCTAACTGACCAATACGCTCGGTCAGTAAGTCTTCAGTCTTAACGTCGCCAGCATCAGCTGCGATCTCTACTACTTCGCGCATTTTGCGACTCAGCGTTTCGTTGTCTTCGATCAACGCCTCGACCATTTCTCGCGCGTTGGTGTAGTCAATGTCACTGTTGATGTACCCTAGTTCACGCATTGCACCGAGACCAGCTGGTGCTTTAAAGCCCAAGGCACGGATTCGCTCTGCTAATTCGTCGATTGACGCTGCTAAATCCTCGTATTGATCTTCGGTGAGTTTGTGTACGCTGTAGAACATTGGACCAACAATATTCCAGTGCACGCCTTGCGTTTCCGCGTACAGTGCGTATGAATTCGCCAGTACCAGGCCAAGTTCCTCAGCCAACTTCTGGCGGCTATCGCGATCGATACCGGTGTTACTTTCAGTTTCAGTAGCGTTTATATTTAGTACTTCGTTCGTCATGGTGTCTCCAGTGTGTTTGCTGATCAGCTGTTACGACTCTTGAGGCGTCTGGCTTCCGCGAGTCGGGAGTAAATAGAAGAGCGAACTAGTCAAACCGATTACGAAAACGGTATATAAGACCTCGGGTGCGATATCGATTAATCGAAACACTTCGATGGCACCGGCGAGAACGGTAATAATCAATGACATAATTGCTCTTATAAACATAGTTGCTCCTTCTCAGCTTGCAGCGTGTTTAAGTTGATACGTTAGTGTGGAATCAAACCTTTGCTGATCCCGTTAGTGAGTTCGCTTAGTAGGTATTTAGTGACGCGCTAGGAACTCATCGAGTTTTTCTTTGGCCTGTTCTTTGGTGACCCCGTATTTTTCTTGGATTTTGCCAACTAATACGGTTGCTTCGCCTTCTGCTTGCATAATTTCGTCATCAGTCAGCTTGCCAAACTCGCTTTTCAGGTCACCTTTCAACTGCTTCCAGTTTCCTTTGAGTTGATCTAAATTCATTTTTAACTCCTGATTATTGGTTAATGTGAAAGCCCATCGATTTGTTAGTAAAGCCGATAGAGCTGTGTGACTTGGGACGAGCAGAAACCGTGCCAAGTTTTGTTTTTGCTTTGCCTGAAATTATGTAACATGCTGAATTAAAAAGAGAAAATTGTATTTCGATGTGCTTGATGCGTGGTTCTACAGGTTCGCTGACCAGCCCATTTTCAGTGGATTGGTTGCTATCCCCCAGCCGCCTAGGGGATAAGCCCCAAACGAAGGCCTCGGTGAATATCCAAGGCGCTGAGCCATGTTGAATACCTTTAACGGAACTGAGCTACCATGCGGGTTTAAGTGGCTTCACCTCAGTGCTACGAGAGACTCAGTAATCTGGTACGTAATTTGCTGGGTCCTTAGCCATACTCAGTAGGAACAATGGAGAAATTGAACTATGTCTACATCAGCAACACTGCTCGCCAAAGCGTGCATGACCCGTGCGACCAACCATGAAGGCAAACCTCGTCGGATTGGTGTGGAGCTGGAATTTGCGGCTTTAGAAGCCCAGCAGATTGCCGAGATAATGCAATCTAACTTAGGTGGAGAGATCGAATGGCAGTCTCCATTCGTGGTAAATCTGGAGTCCGAGGAGCTGGGCACCTTTAAACTGGAGATGGATTCTAAGCAAATTCAGGAGTTGGGTACCAAATCTGGCATTCACGGCAACCCGCTTGATGCCGAGGATGGTCTGGAAAAGACATATATAGAGACTGTGTCACGATTGGCTGGCAACTTGGTACCTTGGGAGATTGTCACACCACCGATGCTTTTGAGCGACTACCATCGCCTCTATCCACTCGTTGCAGATTTGCGGGAGGCCGGTGCAAGAGGTACGCGTGCCGCGATGCACTATGCGTTCGGTGTTCACTTAAATCCAGAACCTTGCGAGCTGTCTGCGGATTACTTGGTGCGTCATCTCAAAGCCTTCTTTTGTTTGTATGAGTGGATCTTGAAAGTTGGCGACATCGATTTTTCACGCCGCATCACGCCTTATATCAATCACTTTGATCAGGACTACATTATTAAGGTGTTGGATGAGAGCTATCAGCCCACCATGCCAGAGATGATTAAGGATTACCTAGAGGCGAACCCGACCCGGAATCGGAGTCTCGATATGTTACCAATGTTTGCTTACATCGACGAAGAACTGGTTCGATCCGTTGTGGATGACGACCGCATCAATGCTCGTCCCACGTTTCACTACCGCTTGCCAAATTGTGAAATCGACAATCCGAATTGGAATCTCAATCGCAGTATTGAGTTGTGGATGGCGGTGGAGGAACTTGCAGGCGATGAGCAGCTAAATGCTATCTGCGCTGAATACAGTAAAAAGTTGAACAGTTTGTTCTCTGGCCTCGGCAGCGACTGGGTTGAACGGCTAGAGGAACTTCTGCCATTACCAGATCCAAAAAGCGCCGAGTTGGGGAGCTAGCTCGATGTCTGATCAGACTCCACTGGTGGTGGTCACCGGGCCAGACAAACGACTTACATTTGGCTGGTGGGCCACACGACTGCAACTTTGGCGTGTTGGAATTCGGGCCGTCTATGTCACACCAAATCGCCCCGAATTGCCGAACAAGGTCTCAGGCGTGATTATTGGTGGTGGCGATGATATTGATCCACGCCACTATGGTCTTACCGGTACCGCTGGCGTGAATTATGATGCTGCCCGAGACCGGCTGGAAATCGACACCATTCAACACGCTTTAAAGCACCGATGGCCATTGTTAGGAATCTGCCGAGGCGCACAATTGTTGAATGTGGTGCATGGCGGCACCTTGTATACCGACATCCGGCCGCTACGGCGACATACGCCCAATCGGAACAGTCTGTTCCCGATTAAACAGGCAGAGCTTGAGGCAAGCAGTCGGCTGGCCTCGATTCTCGGCGCGCACCCATTGGCCATCAACAGTTTACATAGTCAGGCAGTGCGAGATTTAGGCGGTGACTTTAGAGTGGCAGCACGCGATGTCGACGGGTTTGTCCAAGCCATCGAGTCGCCTGAGCAACCATTTCTGTTCGGTGTGCAATGGCATCCAGAGTATCTGTTGTGGAAATCGCGGCACTTGTCCTTATTCAGGGAGTTCGCCGAACAGGTCCGGCGTTTTAGATCTTAGGAGTCCGAGTGGCAAACGCTTAAACGCAGCTTAGGCCATCTTGCTGATATGACTGAACAAGCGCGTGGCATTACCTCGTAAAATGGCATGGCGGGCCGCCAGACGGGATTCGGAGTCGGTTACGATCAGCACCTTGGCCAGCGACATGCCGATATGATAAAACGGCCAGTCAGTGCCAAACAGCAGTTGCCGACCGCCTGTTAGATTGATCATATTGTCGAGATTACGCAGGCTCTGACCATGAATACCTATCCATGCATTGGGATGTTGTAGCGCCATGTTTAGCATGTCAGCGTGGTCGCGCGCCCCGGCATGGCCCAGAATAAATTGCACCTCAGGGAATTCACGTAGTGCGGCTGTGTAATGGCGAGGCAAGGCGTAAGCTTGGTTGTCAGCGGGTTCTATGCCCGCTCGCCCGCCATGAAAGAACACAATCACGCCCAGCTCGCGAGCGCGCTGATAAATAGCCATCGCATTTGGGTCATCTGGAAAGAACCGCTGCACGGTAGGATGCAACTTTACGATACGCCCGCCGCGTGCCACCTCGGCATCAAAATCTTCCAGGCAATTGGAGGAATGAGGATTGACGGAGAAACCGACCCGCAATCGATGCTCCATACTGGCTTCGCGCACGCTGCTACGCCACTGATCGGTTAAATTATCACCAAACCAGAGTCCAACTTTGATCGGTAGCAAAATGGCTTGATCGACGCGCATGCGATCCATTTCGGCTATCAGGTTGGGTATGGTCTGAGTGCGTGCTGCGCGACTGCCCCATAGTCCCTGTGCACGGATTTCAGAAGCCAATTGTTCTAGGCCTTGTGGTGAAAAATTACCGTTGGCGTAGACATCTAGATCGAGTTCGCAAGCTTGTTCCGGGTGGTCGCAATCCAGCAGGTGTTTAACTCTGGGCCAGGCTCGATTTAGGTCGAGATAGGGGCGAAACAATACCGACATGCCTAGGTGGCAATGAATATCAATGGCGCGCGGTACCTGTTCATCGTTACACACCAGGTTATTATCGGCGTCGAGATCAAACCAAGGCAGATTAGCGAGACCGCGATAGCCCTGATACCGATGTACACCAAATCGACTGCTGCCAGAGAGGGCACGATCATTTTTTTGTTGTGCGGTGAGTTGTTCCTGATCCACTAGAGTAAATCGTTCCGGCGGAATGTCTTCGGCGCAGCCGCTTAACCAGGCGGCGCCTGACGAGGCTAGCATCGAGCGCAGAAATTGTCTGCGTGGTGCACGATAGTGAGTCCTTTTCATATCGCCAGTGTAGCGGGTTTCGACTAAAACAACATTACGACTGCGGCGACTGCCGTCATCGCGATCACAAAGCGGCGGAACCAATACTCGTTTATTTTGCCCACTAGCCAAATACCAATGGCGGCGCCCAGTGCAATCACAGGGATTAGAATGGCAGTCAGCGCAGTACTTTGCCAGCTTACTGTGCCCCATACCCAAATATGAAAGGGCACTTTAAACAGGTTAATGCAAAGGAAAAACCACGCCGCGGTACCAATAAATTCATTCTTTGGAAACCGCATTGCCAGTAGATACAAGCTCATGACTGGTCCGGCGAGATTGCCAACCATGGTGGTGAAGCCGCCCAAAATGCCGATAATCGCGATGAACCAACCAGAATTGAGTAAAGGCACCTCACTTTGCCGTTCTTGCCACAGCATTTGCGCGAGCGAGACAAAAATAATCACCGCCATCGTAAGCCGGAAGGCATCGTCGTTGATTAGGTGGCCGAAAGTAGTGCCGATGAGCACGCCAAACAGCGCAAACGGAAGCAGCTTCACCAAGTGTTGCCAGTTTGCATGCCGATGGTAATACGAGACCCCAAACACATCGGCAAAAATCAGCATCGTGAGCAGTAAGCCGGTCGACTCTTTGCCGCCAAACGCAATTGCCAGCAGCGGCACGGCAATCATTCCCGTACCTGGTACGCCGGTTTTTGCCATGCCGACCAGCGTGGCGGTGCCAATCAAGAGGAATAGGTCGAGGTAGGAGAGGCTAAAACCGAACAGCTCAAACATGTGGGGTACTACATAAGACAATGGGTAGCCTCACAGATTACCATAGTTACTTCTAAGCGTGCGCGAACACGCGTCAACGGATAGGTTTAGAAAGTGTTGGCGTTGAGCACGGTATAATCCGCGAATGAGTATCGAAGATCGGCAACGTCAATCGGTTGCAGCACATTTGGCATGAGTTATTGGCTTATATTTATAAGCGCGTTTGGTGCCGCGACTATTCTACCTTTCTATTCAGAAATTGCCGTTGCAGCAGGATTGCAACAAGGTGCGGATCCCTGGATGGTGTGGCTAGTCGCAAGTGTTGGTAATACCGCCGGTGCAGTGATTAATTGGCTGCTTGGTCGCTATCTGTTGCATTTTCAGGATCGCCGCTGGTTTCCGTTTAAGCAAGGCCAACTTGATCAGGGGCAACGGTGGTTCAATAAATACGGGGTCTGGACCTTATTGCTGGCATGGCTGCCCGTCGGTGGTGATGCGCTGACGCTGATTGCGGGAGTGTTGCGCGTGCCGCTCTGGCTTTTTGTAATTTTGGTTGGTGTCGGTAAAGGCCTGCGATATGCTGTTGTGATCTTAACTCTGCTAAGTGTGTTTTAAGGATGACGACGATTCGAGATGCGACTACCGACGATGCGGCGCAAATTGCGGCGATCTATAATCATTATATTGCGCACACGATCGTAACGTTTGAGGAAGATCCTGTTGCGGCGGATGACATAGCGCAACGCATTACGGAAACCCAGCACCAAGCCCTGCCCTGGCTGGTGTGTGTGGATGATGAAAAGGTGGTTGGTTACGCGTATGCAAGCAAATGGAAAGGTCGTTGTGCGTATCGCTACAGTGTTGAAGTGACCGTGTATCTGGACCCCAAGCACACCGCAGCGGGGTTGGGGTCAAAGCTTTATGCAGCCTTGTTCGCAAGATTAACGACATCGGGCTATCACGTGGCGATCGCCGGAATCTCGTTACCGAATCCCGCCAGCATTGCGCTGCACGAGAAGTTCGGAATGCACAAAGTGGCGCATTTTGAGCAAGTCGGCTTTAAATTCGCCGACTGGGTCGATGTTGGGTACTGGCAATGCCAGTTATCAACGCCGGATTAACCAGCTTACGACGCCTTGCTCGCCTGCACGCAAACGGTTTTTACGTTGACGAATTCGTGGATGCCCTGTTCGCTTAATTCACGACCATAACCGCTATCTTTCACACCGCCAAACGGTAAGCGAGGATCGGACTTTACAAAGTCATTTACGAAACAGGCACCGGAATCGATTTCGGTACTGGCAATCTGTTCTGCTTTGGCGACGTCTGCACTGAAAATACCGCCACCGAGTCCAAACTCGGACTGGTTTGCTAACTCGATTGCCTGCTCCAGTGAGTCCACGGCAATAATCGCAGCCACTGGGCCAAACAGCTCTTCGTCAAACGCGGGCATGCCTGGTTGCACATCGGTCAGGATGGTCGGAGGATAA
>JAUHZM010000128.1 GCA_030426005.1 Gammaproteobacteria bacterium | reverse complement strand
CATGGTGTGAATTAAAGTTGAATTTTTGGAAAGCAAACACTGATACGATAGGTCTTTGTAGTGAGCACAGAACGGCTGAACAAAATATTCGCCGCACGGATTAACGGCATCGTCCGTAACCAATTGAATACGATACTAATATGAAAACCAAACTTATCCTAGCGGGCATTTTTGTGGCCTTGATTGTGGCGTTTTTTGCCTTTGATCTCGGCCAGATGTTCACCTTAGAGAATTTGAAAGCCCAGCAGGCAGCATTGAGCGAGTATTACACGAATAATACCTTGCTGATTATTGTGGTGTTTTTTTTGGTGTACGTTGCGGTGGCCGGAATGGGGTTACCCGCGGCCGCGATCATGACGGTCGCTGCAGGTGCGATTTTCGGCTTTTGGACTGGCTTTATTCTGGTGTCGTTTGCCAGCACCATTGGCGCCACAATCGCATTCTTGCTCACTCGGTACTTATTTCACGATGCTGTGCAGCGTAAGTTTGGCGACAAGTTGGCCAAATTGAATGCAGGGATTGAGCGTGAAGGTGCGATGTACGTGTTTAGTCTTCGCCTAGTGCCCTTCATTCCATTCTTTGTGATCAACTCAGTCTTGGCCTTAACCAAGCTGAAGGCCGTTACGTTCTATTGGGCCAGTCAGATTGGCATGCTGCTTGGCACGGCGGTTTACGTGAACGCTGGCACGCAACTGGCTACGATAGAGACCATGGGCGACATTGTGGATATCCGCATCATTGCCTCTTTTTTATTATTGGCCGTTTTTCCGTTTATTGCCAAATGGCTACTTCGATTGATTCGACCCAATACTGCGGCGCTCGATGAGGAGCAAAACAATGCCTAAATACGATGCAAATTTGGTGGTTATTGGTGCCGGTTCCGCAGGACTAGTGAGTGCGTACATCGCAGCAGCAGTGAAAGCCAAGGTGATTTTAATCGAGCGCCATAAAATGGGCGGTGATTGTTTAAATACCGGTTGTGTACCCAGTAAGGCGATTTTACGTTCGGCCAAAGTGGCCAGTTTGATGCGTCGAGCGGATGAATTCGGTATCGAATCGGTGCCCGTGAAGCCGGTTTTTAAAAAGGTCATGCAGCGGGTTCAGAACGTGGTCGCCGCAATTGAACCGCATGACTCAGTGGAGCGCTACACTGACCTCGGCGTGGAATGTGTAAAGGGGGATGCGCAGATCATTGATCGGCACACCGTGCAGGTTGGCGAACGGAAGATTACCGCCAAGAGTATTATCATTGCTGCCGGCGCTAGCCCCTTCGTGCCGCCCATCGAAGGCTTGGATAAGATCAAATATCTGACGTCTGACAATATTTGGCAGTTGCAGGAATTGCCCAAACGACTCGTCGTTTTGGGCGGCGGGCCAATTGGGTGTGAATTGAGTCAGGCATTTTCCAAATTAGGCTCTGAAGTCACCATTGTGGAGATGGCTGATCAGATTATGGGGCGTGAAGATGCTGACGTGGTTGAGGTGGTGAGCAAACGTTTTGCCCAAGACGGAATCCGGGTTTTGACCGGCCATCGAGCCGTGAAGGTGACTGATGGCCGCGAACGGTTATTGCACTGTGAAACCGCAGACGGGCAAATTGAAATTCCGTTTGATGCCTTGTTGGTCGCAGTTGGGCGTAAAGCCAATACCGAAGGCATGGGCCTGGCATCGCTCGGCATTGAACTGCGTAAAAATGGCACGATCGACACCGATCAATACTTGCGAACGGCAGTACCAAATATCTTCGCATGTGGCGATATTACTGGGCCTTACCAGTTTACGCATGCCGCCTCACATCAGGCGTGGTATGCCACGGTGAACGCACTTTTTGGCTTTTTGAAGAAGTTCAAAGTCGATTATCGGGTCATTCCTTGGGCTACTTTTACGGCGCCAGAAGTAGCGCGAGTTGGATTGAGTGAGGCCGATGCCAAGCAGCAGAATATTGATTACGAGGTCACCAAGTATGGGATCGATGACCTTGATCGTGCGATCGCAGACGGCGAAGCCCACGGTTTCGTCAAGATCATCACGCCGCGCAATAAAGACAAAATATTGGGCGTCACGATTGTTGGTCACCAGGCTGGCGATCTGATAGCCGAGTATGTTTTGGCCATGAAGCACAATATCGGTTTGAACAAGATTCTGGGCACAATCCACCTGTATCCGAGCTTTTCGGAGGCGAATAAATACGTGGCAGGTAACTGGAAAAGGGCACACCAACCGCACACCCTTTTAAAATGGGTCGAAAAGTTTCATAATTGGCGCAGGGGTTAATGGTAAACGTTACCAAAATAGGGAGCACGCAGGACAGATTCCCATAATAAAAATAAGCGTTTACCTCCACGAAAATAGCCGTAGCAAATATTCCCCAAGGCTAACGGACAATGAGGTGAAAACCATGTTTTATAGGGTTGAGGAGACACGCGTGTTGGACGCGTTGAGGAATTGGGTTGTCGGAGCAACGTTCAGTGTTGCATGGCTGGTGTCGGGCTTAGTCTCGGCTGCACCAGGACCGGAATCCAAGAGCATTAAATTTTGGGACGATTACGAAGAGCGCAGCCTGATCAATGTGAATCACGATCCATGGCAGGCGATTCTAAACAAATATCTGGATGACAATCATCCAAGCGGCATCAATCGGTTTGATTACGCGGCGGTGACCGAGGTCGATTTACAGCGCCTTAACGATTATCTAGATTATCTGCAACTGCTCGAGCCACGTCAGTTGAATCGCAGTGAGCAACTGGCTTATTGGATCAATTTATACAATGCCAAAACGGTTGAAATCGTGGCCCGCTCTTACCGAAATGGCGACGAAGTCACCAGCATTCGGCAGATTCGGTCCGGCGTATTCACGCCTGGTCCCTGGGAGCGTGAGTCGGTCAAAATTGCGCAGCAAGACCTGAGTTTGGACAATATTGAACACGGTATTCTGCGCCCGCATTGGCAAGATCACCGACTGCATTTTGTATTGAACTGTGCCAGCCTGGGTTGTCCTAATTTGCTTAAAACAGCGTTTGATGGGGACAATAACGAGGCTTTGCTCAACGGTGCTGAACAGGCCTTTATGCAACATCCGCGTGCAGCGCGCATTGACGGTGGTCAATTGGTGTTGTCGTCGTTATTCGATTGGTATGGCCGCGATTTCGCCGAAGATCAAGCCAGTATGCTGAGCTATCTTAGAAAACACGTCAGACCCGAAGTCGCAAGTATGATCAATGCAGCAAGCGACCCCGTGTTTGAATACGATTGGGAACTCAATAAACCGGACTCTTAATCCTTGTCTGTGCCGCCTTGCGTGGTGCAGAATCGGTGGTCATATAATCAGTCTGTCGTTTAGAGTCGGTGTATGACCCAGAATCAGGATTTCTCCGTTCAAATTCAACAACAGCTCACTAGGGCCGTGGAAACACTGCGTGCTGGTGGCGTGATTGCGTATCCGACCGAGTATTGTTTCGGACTCGGCTGCGATCCGCGTAATCAGCACAGCGTTGAGCGTTTGTTAGAGGTGAAGCAGCGAGCAGCGACGCAAGGTGTGATCCTGATCGCAGCGAACCTCACCCAGGTTGAGGACTATGCTGAACTCGATGGCTTGAGCAAGCTTGAACGGATTCAAGCCAGTTGGCCGGGTCCGAATACCTGGTTGTTGCCGGCCAAACCACACGTGCCAACCTGGGTGCGTGGCAAACACACCACAATCGCGATGCGCATTCCAGGCCATGCACTGAGTCAAGCGTTGTGTCGAGATTTTGGGCAGGCAATCGTTTCAACCAGTGCCAATCGTCATGGCGAACCAGCCTTACTCACGACCGAGAGCGTGGTCGCAGAACTGGGTGAGGAATTGGATTTCGTGCTGGATGCGCCAGTCGGCGGGGCAGCATCGGCTTCGACCATTCGGGATGCCATCAGCGGTGAAATCCTGCGATAATCGGCCTCCCAATGAATAACTTCTTTTAGACCCATGCGAGAACAAGTCGCTCAGTATCTCAAGTCACTACAGGATTCAATCTGTGATGGCCTCAGTCAACTCGATGGTTCAAGCTTTGTTGAAGAAGCCTGGACACATCACAGCGGTCAAGGTGGTGGCCGTACTCGTGTGCTCGCAGATGGTGAGGTGATCGAAAAAGGCGGTGTGCTGTTCTCACATGTTTCAGGCGATAAGATGCCGTCGTCCGCGACCGCTAAGCGCCCCGAGTTGGCGGGTAAGTCGTTTGAAGCAATGGGGGTTTCCCTAGTCATTCATCCGCGTAACCCGTTTGCGCCAACCTCGCATATGAATGTGCGTTTTTTTATTGCTGGTGCCGATACCGACGAGCCAGTTTGGTGGTTCGGTGGCGGTTTTGATCTGACGCCGTATTACGGTTTTGAAGAAGACGCACGCCATTGGCATCAGACCGCGCATGATGCGTGTCAGCCCTTCGGTGAATCGGTCTACCCCAAATATAAAGCTTGGTGCGATGAGTATTTTCACCTGCCACACCGCCAGGAGCAGCGTGGTATCGGTGGCGTATTTTTCGACGACCTGAATGCCGCGGGTTTTGACGCCAGCTTTGATTTTATGCGCAGTGTTGGGGATCATTACTTACCCGCGATTCTGCCAATTCTAGAACGACGCAAAGACACGCCTTACGACCAAGCACAGCGCGACTGGCAATTGTTACGGCGTGGTCGTTATGTGGAATTCAATCTGGTGTTCGACCGAGGGACCCTGTTTGGTTTGCAGTCCGGTGGTCGAACCGAGTCGATTCTGGTGTCGATGCCGCCCATGGCCGCGTGGGCTTACCGTGCCGAACCGGAAGCGGGCTCGCCAGAAGCCGAATTATTGTCACACTATCTAACGCCGAGAGACTGGCTGTCATGATCTGGCTTTACCGCCTGATTCTAAACCTGGCAATTCCATTTGGTCTGATTGGCTTGGTGGTGCGAGGATTTCGCAATCCACAATACTGGCGTCGTTGGTCAGAGCGCTTTGGTGTGGTACCGCGTGCTATTCGCGAGGCTGGCCCCGTCGATTATTGGATTCATGCCGTGTCGGTAGGTGAAGCGCGCGCTGCTGCGCCGCTGGTTAAACAGCTACTGACTGAGCAGCCAGAGCTCAAGATTTTGGTGACCACCACCACGCCAACCGGTTCAGCAATGGTTAAAATGATGTTGCAAGACCGCGTGTTGCATTGTTATTTCCCCTACGATTTGAGCTGGGCAATGCGACGCTTTGTGGCGGCGGTTCAACCTCGAATCGCGCTGATTATGGAAACCGAGATTTGGCCGGAAATGATTGCGGCCGTGAAGCAACAGGGTGCTTTGTTGGTGTATACCAATGTGCGCTTGTCTGAGCGTTCCTATCGAGGTTATGCGCGTTTCTCAAACTGGGTGAAGCAGACACTCCGTCAGGTGGATCACTTTGCTGTGCAAGGTGAATTGGATGCCAAACATCTCGCGCTGCTCGGTGTGCCGGAAGAAAAAATGAGCGTGACCGGCAGTATCAAGTTTGATGTGGCTGTGCCACCGAGTTTGTTTGAGTCAGCCGAAGTACTGCGGCGGGAACTTGGTCAGGATCGCCTAATTTGGATCGCCGGCAGTACCCGTGAGGGCGAAGAAGGCATTATTCTGTCTGTTTATCAGGAGCTCAAATCTCGTTTTCCCAGCTTATTGTTGGTGGTGGTGCCGCGGCATCCGGAGCGCTTCGATTCCGTAGCGCGTAAGGTACAACGACGCAATCTTAAATGTGTGCGACGCACCGATCAACTACCCCAAGTGGATGCGGATGTGGATGTGTACTTAGGGGATACGATGGGGGAATTATCCTTGTTGTATGCCAGTTCCGATGTGGCATTTGTTGGTGGCAGTTTGGTACCGTTGGGTGGTCAGAACATTCTTGAACCGTGTGCGCTGGGCGTGCCGGTCGTGTTTGGCCAACACATGTTCAATTTTCCAGATATTAGTCGATGGACCATCAAAGAGGGCGCTGGCATCATGGTCAACAATGAACAAGCGCTGTCTGAAACGGTTGCTGAACTGCTAGCGAATGCCAATCTGCGCGATGAAATGGGGCGTCGTGGTCGTGCGTTTATCGACGCGCACCGTGGTGCGCTGGATCGCAACGTGGCTTTGTTGTCGAGTTTGGCTGCGGGAAAAAAGGACGCTTAGCTAAAGAAACGGGCGATCCGATTCCAGGCGTAACAACAGCGCCAGGGTTTTGGCGTCGTCGATCTCGCCGTTCAGACACATGGATTTCACCGTCTCCAGCGGTAGCCAATGAGCATCCAACTGTTCGGCGTCATCCAAATTGATCTGCCCCTCGGAGAGATCCCGCGCTTCGTACAGATAAAGTACTTCGTTGCTGAAGCCCGGGCTGCAAACGATCTTGCCTAACTCGCGCCAACGACGCGCTTTCACGCCAGCTTCTTCTTCCAGCTCTCGTTGTGCGGTTTCCAGCGGCGGTTCATTGGGCTCTAGGCAACCGGCGGGGAATTCCCAAATAAAGCTGTTGACCGCATGACGCCATTGTTTCAGCAAGCAAATCTCATTACGGTCATTGATTGCCGCAATCACAGCGCCACCCGGGTGCTTAACGATATCGAAATAGGTGTGCCCGCCATTGGGGAAATCGACCCGCTCTTTATACAGGTCGATCAGGGAGCCTTTGTGGATCAATTTATCCGACATCGCAGCGACTGGTTTATTTGAACGTCAGCAAACTTGGCTGATAATCGTCGGGCGCTTCGAAGCCGAGCAGGTTGATGGCAGTCGCGGCAATGTGAGTCAGACCAGCATCGGCTGGTGGTGTAAGTTCGTATTCACCTTGGTAGTTCGGATCAACGATCGCAAACGGCACCGGGCTTAAGGTGTGGCTGGTTTTGGGTGTGCGCACGCCGTCCTTTTCTGTGAACATGATATCGGCATTGCCGTGGTCTGCGGTGTAGAGCAAGATTCCGCCAGCTTTTTCGACCGCGTCGATCAGTTTGGCAACACATTCGTCAACCACTTCCATGGCTTCGATGGCGGCCGCCAAATCGCCCGTGTGTCCAACCATGTCGCCGTTGGCGATATTGAGTCGTCCGAACTGGTAGTCGCCGCTTTCAATCAGCTCAATGGTTTTGTCCGTGATTTCACGTGCTTTCATGGCTGGGGCTTGATTAAACTCCACGTTGTCGGACGGGATTTCAATGTACGTTTCCAGATCCTTGTCGATGTAGCCTGAGCGATTGCCATTCCAGAAGAAGGTAACGTGACCGTACTTCTGTGTTTCGGAGATGGCGAATAATTTCACGCCTTCGGCGCACAGATACTCGCCCATGGTGCGGTCGATATCGGGTGGATTGACCAGATACTGTGCTGGGATGAATTCATCGCCGTCGTACTGCAGCATACCAGCGTAATACAGGTTTGGATGTGGTCGGTGCTCGTTGCGGTCGAATTTGCCAAAGTCGTCACGCTCGTATGCGAGGGAGATTTCGATGGCGCGATCACCGCGAAAATTGAACAGAATGACGGCGTCACCGTCTTGCATGCGACCAACCGGTTCGCCATCTTTGGCAATCACAAACGCTGGCAGATATTGATCGTCTTTGCCAGTTGATTCATACATGGCTTCCACAGCGTCGGCGGCACAGTCAAACATTTGGCCAACACCATGTGTATGACAGTGGTAGCCACGACGCACCATGTCCCAATCGGCTTCGTAGCGATCCATGGTGATTTCCATGCGACCACCGCCACTGGCAATGCGGAAGTTGCTGTCATACTGCGCATTGATCTCATTGATTAGTGCTTCTGTCTGTTCAATGTAAACCAGTGCGGAGCGGGCAGCGACATCGCGGCCATCCAGCAAAATATGGATGCAGCATTCCTTGACGCCTTGTTCGGCGGCCTTGCGCATCAGTGCATATAGATGTTGCGTGTGCGCATGAATATTTCCGTCCGAATGCAGGCCTAACAGATGCAGTGTGTTATCGCGTCCATGCTCAATCGCCTCTTGCCAAACGGTGGTTTGATAGACTTCGCCACTGTCGAGAGCTTGATTTACTAATTTGGCACCTTGCGCAAAAATTCGTCCGGCCCCCAGAGCGTTGTGGCCCACTTCGCTGTTACCCATATCGTCATCAGACGGCAAACCAACAGCCGTGCCGTGCGCTGCCAGCTCGGTATACAGCGTCTGCGCAGCAAGCTTATCCAGCGTTGGCGTGTTGGCTTCGGTGACGGCATTGCCTTGGCTGGTCCAAGAGCGGGCATTAACACGGTGACGTTGATTCCTATCGGGTTTGCGGGTCATGACCTGGGGTGTGTTGCGGTGTGGTCCGAAAGCGCCGCACA
>JAUHZM010000127.1 GCA_030426005.1 Gammaproteobacteria bacterium | reverse complement strand
TGCCTGACGGCAAGGTGCGAAACCTCTCGATTAATGCACGACGCTAGGAAGGCACTATGCGAATATTAATTGTGGAAGACGAGCTGGCGTTGCAGGCGCAGCTGGCGGATCGTTTACGCGCGTTAGACTATGTGGTCGATGTGGCCGGTGATGGTGAAGAAGGTTTGTATTACGGACGTGAGTATCCGGTCGACCTCGCGATCATTGATCTGGGTTTACCCAAGCTGGATGGTGTGCAGCTGATTAAGACCCTACGTCAGGAAGGGTTTGCTTACCCGATTCTGATTCTTACTGCGCGTAATCGTTGGCAGGAAAAGGTCGAAGGGCTGGAGGCAGGCGCTGATGACTATCTGACCAAGCCTTTTCATCCAGAGGAGCTGGCAGCACGCATCAAAGTACTACTACGCCGCTCAGTGGGGATGGCTGATAACTCCATCGTGTGTGGGCCAATTAAAATCGATACGTCGGCCAAGCAAGTGTTTCTGCATGATGAGCCGCTGTCCTTAACCGCGTATGAATACCGCCTTTTGTCCTACCTCATGATGCACACCGGCAAAGTGTTGTCTAAACGTGAATTGGTTGATCATATCTATGAAGAAGATGACGACCGCGATAGCAACACCATTGAAGTATTTATGCGGCGCCTGCGCAAAAAGCTCGATCCTGAGCAAACGCTCGAACCCATCGAAACGCAGCGCGGGCGAGGCTACCGTTTTCGCATTCCGCGCGACGAGAAATAACCGACTTCTGTTTAGCTCGTGTATTCATTACGTCGCCGACTCCTGATCTCAGCCAGTTTTATTTTACTGGTGTTTTTGGGGTTGATGAGTGTCGCGCTGTCGCGCGCGTTCGAGCAGAGTGTTCTGAGCAACGCACAGGATGCATTGCGCAACCAGGTATTGTTGTTAATCGGTAATCTGGAGTTTGAAGAGGGGCGCGTGGTGATGCCGACTCCCATTCCGGAGCCGCGGCTGTCGCAAGCCGAGTCCAGTCTGTTTGCGGATATCCGCGATGCCAACGGTGACGTGCTATGGCAGTCAAGGTCATTGTTGGGCGAAGAATTGCCAGCGCCGAGTAGCCAATTGGGTGAGTTCCAGTTTCGCCCGGATCTGCGTTGGTCGTCACAGCCACGCCTATATCAAATGACACTCGGTGTTAGTTGGGAAACTTCGCAAGGTGATGTGCCGCTGGTGGTTCGAGTGGCCGAGCATGCGCGGGTTTATCAGCGGCGTATTGATGATTATCGTCAACAATTGCTGGTCTGGTTGTCGGTGCTGGGTTTGGCGCTGTTAGCTATTCTGTTGGCTGTGTTTGGCTGGGCGTTAAAACCGCTGGGGCGTGTAATTCGTCAGGTTGGCTTGATCGAAACCGGCAAACGTCGTCGTTTTGATGAAGATTATCCTGAAGAGGTTAATCGTCTGACTCAGAATCTGAATCAGCTGCTGGAGCACGAAGAAAAACGCATCGAGCAACAGAAGGAAGTGTTGGGAAATTTGGCACATAGCCTTAAAACACCCATCGCGATTCTGTCAGGTTTGGATTACAGTCATCAAAACCAGGTTGAGGTCGATCAGCAGCTGGCATCGATGCGGACCATCATTGACTATCAGTTACAGAGTGCTTCTGCCGTAGGACGAACGCGATTTGCGCGTCCTCTGGCCGTGTACGGTGTGTCGCAAGACATCATGAACAGCTTGCGTAAATTGTATGTCGACAAGGCGCTGGTGCTCGAGTTCTCAATGCCAGAAGCCTTACAGTTCTTCGGTGATAAGGGTGACTGGATGGAGTTGCTAGGGAATCTCACAGAGAACGCCTGCAAATGGGCGCGTAAGCGAGTGTCGGTGCACATCGACACTGCGCCTAGTACCGATCAAAATCGACCTGAAATCCATATGGTGATCGCGGATGACGGTCCTGGTATTGCAGCGGATCTCAGGGAGACGATCTTGCAGCGTGGTGTGCGCCTGGATTCACAAACACCAGGGCATGGACTCGGAATGCACATCGTAAAGGGTATCGTACAGGCCTACGGTGGCGAGCTGGAGATTGGTGAGAGCCAGTGGGGCGGGGCACAAATTTCTGTTCGTTTGCCCTAATTAATCCGGCGTAAGTCTGACGCGCTGGAACCTGAAACCCGCGGCAGTCAAGCGCAATTGCTGGCCTGAATACCCCTTATATACGCTAGTTACTTGGCAAGTTGCCCAAGAATCGGTTTAATACGACAACGAAGTACTGCGTCCTATTTCTGCGTAGCCGGTATTGGTGTGCCGACAAAGGGCTTGGTAGATACATAACCACTAGAATAAGAATTAATTCATTATGTCCGTTCCAGAAATCCTAAAAAATCTAAGAATCCCAGCAATCGCTGCCCCGATGTTTATCGTCTCTGGCAAAGAGATGGTGCTAGCGCAATGCAAAGCCGGTATCGTTGGCTCGTTCCCAGCACTCAATGCACGTGGCGAAGGTGAGTTCGAACGCTGGTTACAAGAGATCACCGAAGAACTGGATCGTTATAACCAGGCCAATCCCGACAGCCCGGCCGCGCCATTTGCGGTGAATCAAATTGTGTTCCGCAGCAACGCACGTCTGCAAGAAGATATGGAGCTGTGTGTGAAGTATAAAGTGCCGATTATCATCACATCGCTGGGCGCTAACCCGGATGTTAACGATGCGGCGCATTCGTATGGCGGCATCGTTTTTCATGACGTGATAAATCAACGATTTGCACGCAAAGCGATTGAGAAGGGCGCGGACGGTTTAATCGCCGTGGCGGCAGGTGCCGGTGGTCACGCTGGTGCTCAAAGTCCGTTTGCTTTGATCCAAGAAACACGCGAGTGGTTTGACGGTCCTTTGGCCTTGTCGGGTTGTATCGCCACTGGCGATTCGATTCTGGCAGCGCAAGCCATGGGGGCGGACTTCGGCTATATTGGCTCGGCGTTTATCGCAACCAAAGAAGCCAACGCCGCGCCGGCCTACAAGCAAATGGTGGTCGACAGTGATGCGGATGACATTGTGTATTCGGACTACTTCACTGGCGTTTCTGGTAACTACCTGAAGCCCAGTATCGCGGCAGCGGGCATGGACCCTGACAATCTTCCCAAAGGTGATATCAGCGCGATGCAATCTTCATTGACAAGTACAGAAGAAAAAAGCGACGCAAAAGCCTGGAAAGACATTTGGGGCTGTGGTCAGGGTATTGGTGCGATTAATGCCGTTGATTCGGTAGCCGACAGGATTGCGAAAATAGCCGACGAGTATGCCGCAGCGCGCACGCGACTGGCGTTGTAAGCACCTTAAAAACAGCGTCTGACGTGAAGTGTCACGCTATCTTTTTGTTATTGGTTTTATTACTATTTGGCCTTAGGAACCTCTGATTACGTATTGCTCGTCTCTATAGGGTCTGTCGGTATTTGTAGCTGCGTTCACCAGATGATCGCGGCTTACCACACACCGCACACAGGGTCGATGACACTATTAACGGCAACGCTGGTGTGTCGTATGTATATCGAGGCACATAAAAAGGTCAATTCACTTCACAACTTTCAGGAGTAGTACATGAAATTGGTAACGGCAATTATTCGACCGTTCAAACTGGATGACGTAAAAGACGCGTTGTCCGCGATTGGTGTCATGGGCATGACTGTGTCCGAAGTGAAAGGGTTCGGACGCCAAAAGGGTCATACCGAGATTTACCGAGGCGCTGAGTACGCGATTGACTTTATTCCCAAGACCAAAATTGAAGTCGCGGTGAGCGATGACATTTTAGACAAAGTGTTGGAAGCGATCGTTGATTCTGCCAAGGGTAACAAGGTCGGCGACGGCAAGATTTTCGTAACCGCGCTCGATAATGTGGTGCGCATTCGAACCGGCGAGACCGGCAGTGATGCGCTCTAATCAATACGCGGTCTAAGGCTCAACACCAGTCAGGCAGGAATGAGGGCGAAAATCGGCTGTATTTAGCCGGTTTTTGCCTTAAGGTTGCCTATTTTTTAGTTCAATTCCACCTTGATTTACGGTATCGTTCGCCTCCAATTCGGGTGCGCGAGCGTTCCATTTATCTTGATCTCTCGTACCCATATTCGTCCTGAATGACAGTCTTGAATGAGCATGGAAATTAATCCAATTATTGAGAAGGGTAAAGATCTCGAGCAGCGCGGTAATCTGCTCAGGGGGTATCTTTGACTTTGACACTAAGCGTGAGCGTCTAGAAGAAATACTGCGATTGATGGAAGATCCATCAATCTGGGAAGACCCAGAGTATGCCCAGAAACTGGGCCAAGAAAAATCCACGCTCGAACGTTTAGTCGACACGCTGGAGCGCGTTACGAACGGCGTGTCGGAAAGCATGGAAATGCTGGAGCTGGCGGCCGAAGAGAACGATCAATCCGTCGTCGATGAAGTGTCGGCTGATCTCGAGTCCATTGAGCAGGCGCTCGCGAAACTTGAGTTTCAACGCATGTTTGCTGGCCCAATGGACCCCAATAACGCCTTTATCGATATCCAGGCGGGTTCCGGCGGTACCGAAGCACAAGATTGGGCTAACATGCTGTTGCGTATGTACCTGCGTTGGGCTGAGTCGGAAGGCTTTAAAGCTGAAATTATCGAATTGTCGGATGGCGAAGTCGCAGGTATTAAAAGCGCGACCGTTAAGGTCACTGGCGATTACGCATTCGGTTTTCTACGCACCGAAACCGGTGTACACCGCCTGGTACGTAAATCGCCATTTGACTCCGGTAACCGCCGGCATACCTCATTTGCATCGGTATTCGCGTACCCGGAGATTGACGACAACGTCGAAGTGGACATCAACCCGGCTGATTTGCGCATTGATACCTACCGTGCCAGTGGTGCTGGCGGGCAGCATGTGAATAAAACCGACTCGGCGGTCCGCATTACCCATGCGCCAACCGGGATTGTCGTACAATGCCAAAGTGATCGGTCACAACATCGAAATAAAGATGCAGCAATGTCGATGCTTAAAGCGCGCTTGTATGAGCACGAAATGCAAAAACGCCGCTCAGAACAACAAGCCGTGGAAGATGAAAAATCCGATATTGGCTGGGGATCGCAAATCCGATCTTATGTGCTGGATCAGTCGCGCATTAAAGATCTACGCACAGGCGTTGAGACCGGCAATACCCAGGCTGTATTGGATGGCGACTTAAATCAGTTTATTGAAGCAAGTTTAAAACAAGGTCTGTAACACTATCGTTGCGGATTACATAACCAGGTAACAACCAGAGAAACCGTGAGCAATCAAGACCATAACGAATCATCACATGTTGATGAGAACGAACTAATCCACCAGCGTCGCGAAAAATTACACGCATGGCGGGAGTCTGCGCGCGCGTATCCGAATACGTTTCGCCCAACCCATCTTGCCGCCGATATCATTGCGGAGTATGGCGAGCTGGATAAAGAAACACTGGAAGCCAAGGCAGTCAAAGTATCCATCGCTGGGCGCATGATGAGCCGCCGCATTATGGGGAAGGCGAGCTTTGCACACTTGCAAGACCGCTCTGAGCGCATGCAGGTGTATGTCGCGCGTGATGCGTTACCCGAAGCCTTCTACAATGACCAATTCAAGAAATGGGACATTGGCGACATCGTGGCGGCCACCGGTGTGTTATTCAAAACCAATAAAGGTGAGTTGAGCGTCAAAGCCGAGTCGATTGAGCTGCTGGTAAAGTCGTTACGCCCATTGCCAGAGAAATTTCATGGCTTAACGGACAAAGAGACCGCGTATCGTCAGCGTTATGTTGACTTGATCATGAATGCTGATAGTCGCGCGGTCTTTAAAACGCGTTCTAAAATCATAAATTTCATTCGTAACTTTATGATTGATAAAGAGTTTATGGAAGTCGAAACGCCGATGATGCAAGTGATTCCAGGCGGTGCCGCAGCGCGTCCGTTTGAAACGCATCATAATGCGCTGGATATGAAATTATTTCTGCGGATTGCGCCTGAGCTGTATTTAAAGCGCCTTGTGGTCGGCGGTTTTGAGCGTGTGTTTGAGATCAATCGTAACTTCCGCAATGAAGGCTTGAGTACCCGCCATAACCCAGAATTCACTATGCTGGAGTTCTATCTGGCGTACGCGGATTATCACGATCTGATGGATATCACGGAAGAAATGTTCCGAGGTATTGCGACCGAGGTGGCAAAGTCCGGCAAGATTCAGTATCAGGATTTGGAGATTGATTTTGCCAAGCCGTTTAACCGTATCAGTGTGGCGAAGTCGATTTTGCAGTTTAATCCTGAATTGTCTGAGCAGGATCTAACGAATCGAGATGCGCTTGTACGTTACGCCGAAAAGCTGAAAGTGCCGATTAAAGACTCCTACGGTTTAGGTAAAGTGCAGATCGAAATCTTTGAGAAAACGGTGGAAGAGAAGCTGATCGATCCGACTTTTATCACGGATTATCCCGTTGAGGTCTCGCCACTGTCGCGTCGAAATGACAACGACGACTTCGTGACCGATCGCTTTGAGTTGTTTATTGCCGGTCGTGAAATTGCCAATGGCTTCTCGGAATTGAATGACCCGGAAGATCAGGCCGAGCGCTTTCAACATCAAGTCAGTGAAAAAGACGCTGGCGACGATGAAGCCATGCATTATGATGCGGATTATATTCGTGCACTTGAATACGGCATGCCGCCAACCGCAGGCGAGGGGATCGGAATTGATCGACTCGTGACGTGTTGCTGTTCCCGCATATGCGCCCAGAAGCAGACTGATTCCATTATGGCCAGAACCAATATCCCGCTGCTGATCGGTTCGCGATACTCGCGTGCCAAACGTCGAAATGGCTTTATTTCGTTTATTTCCGCCATTTCGATTCTTGGTGTGGCATTGGGTGTTTGGGCGCTGATCTCTGTGATGTCGATCATGAACGGGTTTGGCAAGGAGCTGCGCGGCCGCGTACTGGATGTGGCGCCACATGTTACGCTTACCGGGCAGGGCGGCTGGCTGCCCGACTGGCAATCAGTGACGCCAGCGATTGAGCGCTTGGATGGCATTCGTGGTTATGCGCCATACATCCATTCCCAAGGCTTGGCGACGCTGAATAGTGCGGTTACCGGCGTAATGGTCAAGGGTGTCTTGCCAGAACAGGAATCTCAAGTCTCGGATATTGCCCAGCACATGAATGAAGGGCGTTTTGACGCACTGAAAAAAGGCAAGTATCGGGTAGTACTCGGTGAAGGTCTGGCGTACAAGCTGAATGCCAATATTGGCGATAAGGTGACATTTATCTCACCGCGTGGACAATCGACCCCAGCGGGATTGATGCCAAGGCAACGGCGATTCGAAGTGGTTGGTATTTTCGGTGGTTTTGGGCCGGATGAGTTTGACAGTGCCTTGGCGTATATCCACATGGATGACGCCGCGACCTTGTATAAGTCACGCAATCTAGTCAGTGGTGTTCGAATCACCTTAGATGACCCCTATATGGCGCGCGAAGTCTCGTTGCAGTTAGCCACTGGGCTGAACTACAAATACTTTGTCGACAACTGGACCACGCAACACGAGAGCTTTTTCCGCGCCTTGAATGTTGAGCGGCGCATGGTGTTTATCACCTTGTTTATGTTGATCATTATTGCCGCCTTCAACATCGTCTCAACCTTGATTATGGTGGTAAACGAGAAGCGCGCGGATATTGCGATCCTGCGTACCTTGGGCTTATCGCCAGCCCGCGTCATGGGTATTTTCTTTGTGCAAGGCGTGACCACCGGCGTGGTTGGAACCACCGTAGGTGCGGTAGCGGGCATCGCCACCTCACTCAATCTGGCTGAGATAATTGTATTTATCGAAAGCCTAATCGGTTATGAACTGTTGCCGCAGAGCGTTTATATGGTGACGGACTTTCCGGCCGAACTACGTTGGGGCGACGTGACGATGACCGTGGTTGGCTCCATATTGATTAGCATGTTGGCGACGTTGCCACCGGCCTGGAAAGCATCGCGTACGCAACCGGCCGAAGCCTTACGTTACGAATAAATCCGGGAGCGTCGAGTGAGTCAAACAGCGATCTTACATTGTCAGCAATTAGGCAAGACCTACACCGAAGGACCGAACCATGTGGAGGTCTTAAAGTCGATTAACTTGCACATCGAACCTTCAGAGCGAATTGCCATTGTCGGCCAGTCTGGTTCGGGTAAGAGTACTTTGTTGCATCTGCTAGGCGGCTTGGATTTGCCGACCACCGGATCGGTCTGGATTGATGGTCAGGAAATGTCAGGCTTGTCTGACAAAAAGCGTGGGCTAGTGCGCAATCAGTATCTCGGGTTTGTTTATCAGTTTCACCACTTGTTGCCCGAGTTTAGCGCGCTGGAAAATGTCGCCATGCCACTATT
>JAUHZM010000126.1 GCA_030426005.1 Gammaproteobacteria bacterium | reverse complement strand
AATGGTACCGGTTGCGGTTTACCTGAGTACCATCATAACGATGGTGGTGTTAGCGGTTGGAATGGCCTTGTACTCAGGTGCCAGCGTGGCACGGTATGTGGCTTTGGGGGCCATCGTGTTTGCCGTTTCGGATTCGGTCATTGCGTACAACAAATTTTTACAACCGGTGTGGTGGTCGACTTTGGTGATCCTGGGCCTGTACTGGTTGGCTATGACCTTACTCGCGTATTACGTGCCTGCTTTATTAAGTGAAGCGAAAGCACGACGGAGCACAAAAGTTTGATTGAGCATGCATGCATCCTTGCGGGCGGTCGTGGCACACGCATGCTAGGTAGCACTGAGGAGCAACCCAAAACGCTAATGAAAATCGGCGGGGCATTTCTACTCGATCATATTTTGGTGCATTTAGCCCAAAGCGGGGTTAGACGCGTCAGCATCGCGGGCGGTTATAAGATTGACGAGTTGGCGCGGCAGGGGTTTGATCAGGAGCGGCACGGCTTAGCACTGCAACTGGTCGATACTGGTCTGGACACGAATACCGCAGGTCGTGTACTTGCCATGCGAGAGCAGATCGGCGGCCAGCCCTTTTTGCTCTGTTGGAGCGATGCAGTTTCGAATATCGACTTTACCGCTATGTGTGCACAACACCTGGCCGACTCTGCCATGCTTACACTAGCGGCAGTGCATCCCCCTCAGCGGTTTGGCGCTTTGCAACTCACTGGCAATAAGGTGACGCACTATGCGGAAAAGCAACGGCAGTCTGATCATTGGGTGAGCGGAGGTTATTTTGTGGTTAACCCTGAGGTGCTACAACTGATTTCAGGTGCCGAAAGCTCCTGGGAACATGATGTGCTCACACCCATAAGTGAGCGCGGGGCGTTGCATGCTTATCGTCATGATGGTGAGTGGCAATGTATGGACATGCAAACGGAGTGGCACTACCTCAATCAACTTATCGAACAGGGAAACGCGTTTTGGCCACTGGCGACTAACGAGCAAACAGCAACGGGAATTGGACAATGAAGGTCCTAGTAACCGGGCACTTGGGCTACATCGGTGGTGTGCTCGTGCCGATGCTGGAGGCCGCCGGTCACGAGGTCGACGGCTGCGACGTTAACTTCTTTGCTGATTGTGTTTACATGCCGGAAGCAAGCTGGCGTGGCCAAAATTTGGCGAAAGACGTGCGTGATCTGACTTTGCTTGATCTTGAACCTTACGAAGCCGTGATTCACCTTGCCGGACTTTCGAACGACCCCTTGGGTAACTTTGATCCGGCGCTAACGATAGAGATCAATCAAACCGCATCGATACGACTGGCGGAGCTAGCCAAGCAAGCGGGCGTGCGGCGCTTTTTATTTGCTTCTTCGTGCAGCAATTATGGCGCTGGTTCTGGTGAACTGCTGGATGAGCAGGCAGAATTTAATCCGCAAACTGCCTACGGACACTCTAAGGTTGGTGCCGAAACCGCGGTGTGCGAATTTGCATCGGCAAGTTTTGAGCCATGTAATTTGCGCGCGGGTACCGTGTATGGCGTGGCACCGCGGATCCGTTTTGATTTGGTAGTCAATAATCTGGTGGCGTACGCGTTGGCCAGTAATCAAGTGGTGTTAAAAAGCGATGGCCGTGCCTGGCGTCCGTTGGTGCATGTCAGCGACGTGGCACGCGCGTATGTCGCCACGTTGGAGGCGCCTTCTGCGCAGGTGGCTGGGGAAGCGTTTAACGTGGGCCTAAGCACAGAGAACTATCAGATCATTGAGGTCGCAAAGCTGGTGCGAGATGCGATACCAGGCGCAGAACTCCACGTTCTGAATGAGGCGTTTACGGATACCCGGAATTATCGGGTCAATTGTGACAAGCTCGTGCAACGCGTTCCTGCCTACCAACCACGCTGGAATCTGGCGGCTGGGATTCAAGAGTTGCTTGTAGCATTAAGCCAAGTGCCTGTCGCGGTTGAAGATTTTGAAGGCAGACGCTTCAATCGTCTTGCTCATTTGAAATCACTGATTGAGCACCGGGTCATCGACAAATCACTTCGTTTTACGAAACCAACACCGTAAACCAGTCTTAGTTCAGCGCAATAATTTCGCCTTGAATGCCAAGTTTTCGCAACATTGTTGTGACTTCATCTAGGTAGATCGGGTTAGCCACGAGGATGACCTCAAATCGTCGATCACGCAGTTGTTGCGGGTCGTGGATTACGAGCTCGGTGGCTGGTAAGTAGGTGCCGTGCTTGTGCGGATTGATATCGACCAGAGTCGTGCCAGTTTTTAGTTCCGGCAGCGCACTTAACAACGCCACAGCCTTGGAGGCTGCGCCCCAGATCAACAAGGTTTGTCGCGTGCCAGCGGGCTGCAACCGTTCTCGCCATGCGGCCAGTTCAGTGTGCAGTTTGTGTTTAAATGCAGCGAATGGTAGAGGCGTGCATGGGCTTTTGTCTTGCTCAACGTCAACAGGACGCGCTACCACATTGAGATATTGATCATCGAAAATGGTTTCCGACTCGATTACCGCAAAACCGCAGACAGCAAAGAGTTTGGCCAGGGCATCCGCACTGAAGTAATTGCAGTGTTCGTAGTAGATATCCCAATACGCCGTTGTTGACAGGATGCGTTCCAGTGCCGGCACTTGAATGGCGACCAGGCAGTCATGATTGCCAATCGCTGTGCGCAACTGAGTTAGAAAAGCACGGGGTTGGAACACGTGCTCTAGCGTCATCTTGCAAACGTAAAAGTCAATTCCAGGCAGCGTTAGCTCAACATTCCGACTCGGTGGATACAGCTCAGCATACACGGTCATTCGCGCATCGCTTCGCGCCCGAGTCGGATCAAACGAGGGGTCGAAACCGATCACTTGTGCGGCGCCAGCGTCGAGTAAGGCTTCTAGGAATTCGCCTTTACCACACCCGATCTCCAGCACCGTCTTACCTTCGAGTTGAAAGGTCTTGACCAGTTGCGCTGCAAATTGCTGTTGAAACACCTGAAATCTGGGTGAGTAAGCTTGGGTTTCTTCATAATTGCCGTCGTAGTGCACCAGCTTAGGGTCAAACGCACCGTTCCAAGCCATATTACAGTGTTCGCAAGCAAGCAATTGAATTTCGCCGGTCGGGATAGCGTTAGCCGCTTCGGCACTTGTAGCCAGCCGAACGCTGTGGACTGGCACATTCTGGAGTACCAGTAGTTCGGTGGTGGCACGGTGTTGACAAACTGGGCAGTCGGGCATCATCAGTCGACTACCGTGAGAGTTGGATGTGGTAATACGAAGCGACCACCTTGAGCGCGAAACCACGCCAAATCTGACATGATTTCGTCGGCGTAATTCCAAGCAAAAATAATCAAATAATCCACTGGCTGGCGTTTGAGCCTCTCGACTGGTTCGATTCGCAGGCTGGTGGCGGGCATAAACAGGCCATGTTTGGCTGGATTCTGATCCACGATGTACGCAAGCTTTGGCAAATCCAGTTCGGTAATGGCCAACAAGGTACTGGCCTTGGCCGCAGCACCGTATCCAGCGACGCGTTTTCCTTGTAGGTTTATCTCTGAAACCAATTGGTTTAGGGCTTGCGGTTCGGTATAAAACGATGCAGCAAATTGTGAGATCGTGGCTTTTGTCAGCGTGGCGAGTTCGGTGTCAATCAAGGCTTGTACACTAGGGTCGGCTTGTGCGCGGTGACTGAAGTGAACACGTAATGAGCCACCGTACGCTGCGATACGTTCTACGCGGTTAACATGCATTACATGGCTTGCTAGTACCTGACTGAAAGCGGTCAGGCTGTAGTAAAAAATGTGCTGATGATACAGGGTATCAAACTGGCGCTCACCGATCATAGGTAGGGCGTGGTGAAACTCAACCACGGCGGTACCATTCGGATCAAGCAGCATGGCTATGCCCGCTAAAAAGTCGTGAATATCTGGTACGTGGGCCACCACGTTGTTTGCGACGATCAGCTGAATTTTTTCGTGCTCGGCCATGATTTGTTGTGCGAGCGCCCGATTAAAGAATGAATTAATCGTCGGAACCCCTTTGGCACTCGCAATATCAGCTTGAGTAACGCAGGGTTCAATACCCAGCGTGCGGTAACCTCGACGCGCCAGATGGTTTAGAAAATAACCATCGTTACTGGCGATCTCGATAATCGGCCGGTCTGGATCAGGCTGATACTCGGCGATAAGTTGCGCCGCTAAATCGTCCATGCGTGTTACCAGTGAGTCGATGCTGGACGAAAAATACGGGTATGTCTGGTTGAAGATACGTGAGGGTTTCAGATGATGCTGGAGTTGTAGCAGTGAACACGTAGGGCAGTGATGCAATACCAACGGTGCCCGGTTTTCCGAGTTGTCGGGCGTCGAACTCAGTGCATCCCCAACCGGAATCATGCCAAGGTCGAGCAGTGGTGATGACAAGGGCGTGTCGCAGGCACGACACTGGCTAACGGAATCGTAAATCAAGATCGTGAGCCGTGGTTGGTATAGGTTTGCGCTTTAAATTCGGCGCGTGCGCGTTGCATCATCGCTTTGTCGATCAGCGTGCGAGTCGGGTATGGCGGCAGCGGAGCACGACTGACCAACTGCTTTAATTCTAGCTTGATGCGTTGTCGATTGTTGCGCACCCAGTGCCACCACTCTCGCAGGCAAGCGCGTCGTTCCGACCAACTCAACGATACCAAGAACAAGGAGCGTAAATGTTCATACATTAGGCGACACTCGGGAAACACACGACCTTGACCAGCAGTTGGGTTCCACCAAGTATAGAAACCGCTACCAGAGGCCATCAGATTCGACGCATTTGAGTCATGCCAACGGTACTGAAATAAGGGCTCTTCAATAAAGATAAACGGGTGCATCAGCGCCAGACGGATTAGTACGACTCGGTCACTGGCCTTATACGCTTCGAAGCCAGGAATAGACCGCAGTGCCTGTGTACGCACCACACCAAAGATCGGAAACGCTGGTGGCGCGGCATGAATCAAGTCGCCATAGCGAATCGCGGGGTTATCGACACTTAGCTCCACATCATCTCGGTAAAATGTCATTGATGACTGATCCCCATGCATCATCAGCGTTTGGGTGTACGCCAGTTGCGCTTTGGGGTTGGCATCCAGCGCAGCAACGCAGCGTTCTAGCTGCGTTGGCAGGCAAACATCGTCATGTGCGGCAAGCTTAAACAGTGGTGCGCGGGCTTTATCGATCACGAAACTATGATTCCAGCTCGCACCATGATTTTGTTCCCCACGGAAATAACGTATCCGCGAGTCCTGTGCCGCAAATTCCTCACAAATCGCTTGGGTGGCGTCCGTGGAGGCATTATCCGAAATGATTAATTCAAAGTCGGTAAACGTTTGCGCTAATAAAGAGGTAATTGCTTCACGCAAATAGTTCTCCCCGTTGTACACCGGCATACCGATGCTGACTCTGGGGGCGTTGTGATCGGCTTGCTGTTTAGATTGTTGGTGTTTAGCGCTTGGTGACACAGTGCTCAAGGATTAGGTCAGTCCAGTCGGACAGTTTAAACGAAACGGCTCTGGCGCGGGCAGCTTTGGCGATCTTATGGCGCAGTTCGATGTCGTGCGCCAATTGTGTGACTTGCGTGACACATTCTTGATCTGTATCAAAACAAAATCCCGACTCGCCATGCACTACGCGCTGTTGGGGGCCATCACGGTTGACCACCACGGGCGCGCATCCCGCCGCCATCGCCTCAACCAGTGACCTTGGACCGGGGATGGGCACGCCGGGTGCATAGCTCAGTAAATAGATATCCGTGGCCTGCAAAAATTCCTGCGGAGAAATTTCGTTTGGGGCAAAAAAGCGAAATTGCGCATGGTCCTTCAATTCGTTGGCGAGTTGTTCCGGGGCAGGCATAAACCAAAATTCGGCTTCGGGTAATGTCGCGGCGAGCTTGGTGTAAAAATCCAAGGCGTTCTCGGGTACATCGCCATCGCCAGCTAAACGGCCGACGATGATGCGAGATTGGCGCTGCGAGTCTGCCCGCTTTTTATCAGTTAAAAACTCTGATAAATCTACCGGTGGCGGCAAAATACGGCTCGGCACTCGACACAACGGTGAGTCATCGACTAGGGCTGCCCATTCGTGTTGCATCGCACGGTCTTGAAAATAAACTTGAGTCAGTTGCGGTGCTAACCAAATTTCGAGTGGCAACGTACCGACCGTGCGGTTAAACGCGATTTGCGCCGACCCCGCGTTTCGTAGCGCCTGTTGCCATTCCTGACTGTAGTTCTGCCACAAGGTCGGGTATTCATTCATGTAGAAAAATACATGCTCTCCCGGTTCTATGTGGACGCAAGGTCGTGCTGTTAGCAGATTTAGATCGCGTGTACTAAAGCACTGTTCGAGTCCGGGGTAGCGCGATGGGACCAGATTCCAAACCGTTAAATCCACGAGCGGGCGTAACGCATCAATCAAAGTAAGCGCGCTGAAAAATCCACCATTGCTGCGATTACACATCAGGGCGAAATGCAATCGAATCGAGGTCTTCATCGGTATCAGTTCTCTTTCGTTTTGGTCGAGCGGCGTTTTTTTGTCGGTTCGGCACTAGAGCTAATTCTAAAATCTATGATAGGCTAAGTGCCACGGGTTGGAATTCAAGAGCATTTTCTTTTTGCTCGACATCATCTGAGCTAGGTTCTCTTATTCACACCTGTAACATATCAATACTTAATACGGATTGGAGCATGCTATGCCAGATTGTAGTGGTTACGGGTTTGGGATCAATATAACAGTGTGTGTGAATGGTCAGGTTGGTGACGGAAACTCTGCAACTGTTTCCTTTGTTATTTCCGACACATTACGCTCAAATTTTGGTAATACTACGATAAACCGGAATTGGGATGGGTCTCGAAGAGTGTATGACGTGTCCTCTGAGTTGTTTTCACAGGGATACAGTGCAGCAAACTGCACAACCAAAAAGGCACGTATTACTATCATTCCAGATGCAAACAAAATCACCGGCAAGCTACTTATCGAATTTGAATTGGATGGTTGTGGGCCTGCGTCTCAGTCATATGATCCACAAGTAATGGAGAACTGTGGTGGTACGGGACCGTTTATTATTTCTGAAATGACAACCTACACTCTAGACCAGATAGCGTGTGGATAAACCCGCTAGTACGAGGTAAGAAATGAAAGATCGACGTCAATTTATAAAGACCATCGCGGTCGGCACCAGTGGTCTGGCTTTAGGCGGAACTGCCGCGGCGCAAACCATCGGTCAAGTTCCAGGGCTCGTGACCTATTTACTCGATGAGCCTCAGATCGTCACCAATGCGGCAGTGTCAGCAAGTGTGCTTGTGACCACCTTTAATGTCACCTCGGGCGCAGCGTCGACTGGAACGCTGTCAATCGGTATTCCAACCGCCGGCCCCATCAGCTAGTGCGCGTAACTAATTAGATAATCGAGGATAGAAGAAATGGCAGATTGTTCTGGGTATGGAATAGGAACGCGATTTACATTGTGTGTCGATGGGCCAGTTGGGAACGGGAAAAGGGCTAACTTGACCATACTCATAGATGACGCAGGCCGTTACCAATTTAATACTGATACACCAATTGTGGTCAGTAACTGGGATGGTTCGGCTCTAAAAATTAATCTTGATAGCAAGTTATCGGATGGTTTAAACCTTGCTGACTGTGATGTGACTGCCAACCTTAAGGTGACCCCAAAAGGTGGAACGAATGGTGGCACACTCCTGCTAGAGTTCGTGATGTCTAACTGTCTAAATAGCGGTTATCCCCAGATATTCGAGAATTGTGGTGGCGCTGGTCCCCATGTGATCTCTGAAATGAGTACATTTTCACTGGAATCAGCTGCTTGCCCGATGTAGCGTAGCGTGTAACAGAACTTTATTTGAAATTTAGTTTTGTCATGAGCGACTTCGAGTCTGATATGGATGCCAGTCACTGGCGATACACCGATCTGATTCAAGTTGGGATCAATCGCTGGAGCAAGCTGTCTGAAAAATTTTGGCGTGTGCCGAGCGACATCAAGGACCGACGCTACGACACCTGCAAACAATGCGAACATTTTATTTCGGCCACCACTCAATGCTCAAAGTGCCTTTGCGCCATGGGGATCAAAACCTGGCTTGGTGGATTTGCCTGTCCGATCAATAAATGGCCAGCAGAAGAGCGCGGTCAAGGGCAGACTGGTCGAGATTAGGGTGTTCCATCCGCACATGCCTAATCAAAGTTGAGAATCTCTCCCAAGTCCAATACCATCACGGTTTACTTAGGGCATGTTTAGGTTAATTAAACTGTCAGGGTCGGGGCGCTTACTGTAGTACAGGGAGTTTGAATGAGCACCAAATATCACGTCGTTTTTTCAGGGCAAACGCAAGCTGGCGTTGACCCGCTAATCGTTGCGCAGAAGTTAGC
>JAUHZM010000125.1 GCA_030426005.1 Gammaproteobacteria bacterium | reverse complement strand
CACAACTTCAATATAAGAGGACAATAATGAAACTGACAAAACTTATTTCGACTTTGATGGCGACTTTCTTCCTCGGTTTGGCAACCAGTCCCGCTTTTGCTTCCGCACCAATTGGGTTGAATAATTTAGACGAGCCAGGCGTCCTTTGTTATGTATGCCCTCGATGCTGTTCGAAAGATCCAAACATTGTTGGTCAAGAGTAAGTTTCCTAAAGCAGCGGTGCTTCCTCGACCCGGCACCGCATGTGACTTGATCTCAGGCTTACTCCTACCCTGAAGCCTGAGAGTTCAGGGGGATGCCGTAGAGAGGACAGGATGTTCTCTCGGCATTTCTCCCCAGCATCGTTAGTGGCGTTTTTCCAAAATTTTAATCTCCGTTTCTTCGTTCAGAAACTTAGGAAACAACACGCGTTTCTGGTTTGCAGAAATTGTGTAGTCCAACAACGGATTCAAGATTGGGAATAGGGCCTGACGTTCACCCGTTCCGAAATCAAAGTAGGTCAGGGTATTTACGTCCTTGCCTACCGACAAATAGTAGAACCCGTTTCCGCGTGCATACAGCGCATCGTAGGCGTAGATATTGGTATCGTTAACCAATTTCTGCACGGACTTATCGGTCAGATTCATTTTCCATATACCATTTTGGTGGTACTTGTAGAACAGCATATGACCACTCGTGGTTATTTCGGGTGCATAGCCGCCACGTTCCGTGATTTTAACCGGTGGATCGTCGTTACCGAGGTACTTCTGATAAATTTGCCAGTCACCATCAAGATCCGAAGAGAAATAGATTGATTTACCGTCGAGCGCCCAACTGGCAGTTTCAATCCGAGCGGGCTTGGAGCCTTGCCAGATGGTTTTGTAGGTCTTGCTCGCTACGTCGAAGACGTAGGCTTCGGTATCAGTCGTCGCTAAAATCGTACGGTCATCTGGTGACCAGCGCAGGCGTGGAATCAATCGCCCGTCGGTGAATTGACTTAGCTGATACTCTCGATCTTGACTGCGTATCCAAATCTGAGGCTGTCCACTGCGTAGAGACATGAATGCTATGTCATCGGATTGATTCGCAAACTCCGGGTATAAATCGATTTCGCTGGATTGGATTACAGGCAGTTCAGAGCCTGTTGCGTCCATGGTCCGTCCCCAGATGTCGACCCCGGTTTCCCCAGTCATGATTGCGAGTTTATCAGCACTTGGGTGTGCGCTGATCGCGTGCAAAGTATCGGTGTTACTCAATACCTGCTTGTGAAACTTGTGTTGTATTGAATAGGCATAGATATCATCGTTGGTATCGATGTAGTAAAGAAACTTGTCATCGTATGACCAAGCGAGCGCCTTTCGCCAGCCGTTGAGGTTGAACAACGGTGTGACTTCTAAAGTCTCTAAGTCAAGAATGTTCACCTCGGTGTTGCCCCAATTCAGATCGCGAGAAAAGGCCAAGGTGCGATTATCATTGGAGAGCGCAATATGGATATCACCTTTAGACTTGCCACTTTCTGGGTTGGTGAGTTGTTCGCGTTTGGACGTCTTGGTCGAGTACTTATAAATTTTGTAGGGATCCACGGCAGACAGTGAGTCTGTGTAATATATATGCTCGCCTCTACCCCAAATCACTTCATTGGGCAAACCACTAGCATGGCAATCCAAGATTGGTGATGCGTTGCCTTCGGCGCCGGAGAGGGCTATTTGCATAATCTGACACTGGCCTTCATGGTGCCGTACAAATACCAGTGAAGTACCGTCAGGTGACCAAGAAGGCGAGGTGTCGTTGCCCGCGAGCTGAGTTAGTTGCCTAGGTGATTCACCGTCGACCGACTGCACGTAGAGTTTAAAAAAGGGCTTGTCTTTCGAGCGGTGGGCATACGCAATATAACGCCCATCTGGCGAATAGGCAGCGTCTTCCTCCTGGCCAATTAACACGCTGAAGGGTTTAATGTGATTAAACGTCTGCATGGCCCGGTAACTGACGGATTTGGTGACGTAATGTGACCCTATCCAGAACGCAGCTACGAGTAGCGGCAATCCCACTACTAGCGATAAGAACTTGGTTGACCTGGTTCGCCCTGTTTTAGGTGCGCTGAATTTATTTGAATTCGTAGTCGATTGCTCGGTGGCGGCGGGGCTGCCGGTTTGACTGGTGCGCCATTTAACCGGTTGTACTAACTGGTAGCCCTTTTTGCGTATCGTCGTAATGTAGGCGTTGTCTTGATCCTCGCCGAGAATTTTACGTATTTGATTGATGATGCGATAGATCGCATGGTCGCCAACAATGCGTCCTTTCCAAACGTGCTCAATCAGCTCCTCTAAGCTAACCACTTGCTCGGGATTTTCCGCAAAATAGACCAAAACCGCCATTGCTAACGGTTCCACGAAAAAATCTTGGTCACCGAGAGAAAGCTTATTTTGGTCCGGCGAAACTTGCCAGGCGCCAAGGGTAAAAGGTCTGCTCATTAGTAGGGTCTGGGCAACATTGGGCGAGTCGCAAACTGTAACATACAGTTCAGGCTAGGGACCAGATGTTCGCAGGGCAGCGATGATTAAGCTGGCGCTCGGTACGAAGCCACGGTTTAAATTTTAACTATCGTTGTGAACATAGATTTCACTAGCGAGCGCTATGGTGGATGCTGTAGTGTGTTAGTAACACAATCGTGTTATAAAAAAGTCAGGTACGCGTGTAATTAGATCGGGGGAGGGTTATGCAAATTAATCGTAAGTTTGATCGCAGTACATCTGAGCGCAATCATTTATGGGTCACCGTGGTTGATCCATTAAACCAACGCTCATTGCTGCAAGCCTGTGACAACTGTGGCGTTGTGAAGTCTGAGAATTCGGTGGTTCGAGCTTGCAAGGCACCACAAGGGCAAGCGCTCATTTCAGCCGCGATGGCGGTGACCCATGATATTGCAGTTTAACTAGACCGTGTGTTGGCTGCCTGATGTTCAAAACACACCAGGTGATCCGCATCAATCCGAATCCCAATGATGTCATCGATTTCATAGTCGTCGTGACTCGGAACTAAACACAATAAGGTATCGTTGCTGTTAGTCAGGAGCGTATAAAGGGTTTGTGCGCCTTTGAATGCTTTGCGAATGACGCGCGCCTGAATCGCACTTTGTGGATCGTACTTAACGTCATCCGGTCGCAATAATAAATCCACTTTTTTGCCGGCGAGCGATTGATTAACGCTCTCGCCACGCAACTCACCGAATCCCGTTATCACGGAATGGTCTTCAACCATCTCGCCATACACAAACACGCCATCCCCAATAAATTTGGCAACGAAGCGACTATGCGGCGCGTGATACAGATCGAACGAGGTGCCCCATTGCATGAGTTCACCTTGTTGCATCACACCAATCTGATCACCCAGTGCAAAGGCATCGTGTTGATCATGTGTAACCATAATCGCGGTGATGCCTAACCGCTTTAACAGCGCTCGAACTTCGTAACCTAGATTCTCACGTAAACTGGTATCCAGATTCGAGAAAGGTTCGTCCATCAACAGAAGCTTGGGTCTGGGTGCGATCGCCCGTGCTAAGGCGACACGTTGACTTTGACCTCCGGACAGTTGATGCGGGAAGACGTCATAATAATCCTGCATACCAACCAGAGTCAGCATCTCCATGACGTGTTCACGACGTTCATCAGCCTTGAGTTTTGGCAAGCCAAAGCCGACGTTTTCGCCGATCTTTAAATGTGGGAATAGGGCGTGGTCCTGAAATACCATGCCGACATTGCGTTGTTCAGGCGGGACAACATGGTCTGGCGTAGACAAGACTTTACCGTCGAGCGTGATGCGACCGGCCCCCGGTGTCTGGAAGCCACTCAGAGCGCGTAATACCGTTGTTTTACCGCAACCACTGGGGCCCAGCAGGCATGCGAGTTCGCCTTCGGCGATGGCAAAACTAACCTGGTTAACGACGGGACGTTGGGCATCATAACTGATGCGCAATTGCTCAACGGTGAGGAACGGATTTGGCATGCCTAGCTTAATAAATATTCGAGCAGTGCTTTCTGCGCGTGTAAACGGTTTTCAGCTTCTTGCAAAACGGCACTTTGAGGGCCGTCAATGACATCTTCAGAGACCTCGAAACCTCGGTATGCGGGTAAACAGTGTAGGAACAAGGCATCTTTGTTTGCTTGTTGCATCAGCGCATGGTCCACACAATAGCCCTTGAACGCGGCTTCACGTTCGGCGCGTTCAGATTCTTGTCCCATGCTCGCCCAGGTATCCGTCACAACTGCATCCGCATTACGAACGGCTTCTTGGGGCGATGTCATGATTTGCACGTGGTTTTTATTGGGTTCGACCAGTTCCGGTTCCGGTGCAAACGCCGCTGGAGTAGCGACGCGTAAAGTAAAACCAAACACGCGCGCAGCATTCATAAACGAATTACACACATTATTTCCATCGCCAACCCAAGCGATGGTGGCGCCTTGGATTTTGCCACGCAGTTCTTGAAAGGTTTGTACGTCTGCTAACAGCTGACAAGGATGAAAGTAGTCGGTGAGCCCGTTGATGACTGGCACACTGGAGTGGCGTGCGAGCTCTTCGACATCGGCATGCGACGAGGTCCGAATCATGATGCCATCAACCATGCTGGACACCACACGTGCTGTGTCTTTGATTGGTTCACCGCGCCCGATTTGAGTGTCACTCGGGCTAAGATATAAACTACCGCCGCCGAGCTGCCGCATGCCGACTTCGAACGAAACACGGGTGCGCGTCGACGATTTGCTGAAAATCATAGCCAGACTTTTCTGTTTCAGAGGCAGGTGAGATTTACCCGCACGCAAATCGGCTTTGAGTTCGATCGCACGATCAATCAGATCCTGCAAAATAGAAGGGCTTAGGTCATCAAGGGTAAGAAAGTGTTGTACAGACATGAGGGAATTTCATTTTAAAGTTCAGAAACGATGTCGTGGATCGTGTCGGCGATTTGTTTAGCTTGCTGTTCGCTCAGCAGGACGGATGGCAGTAAGCGGATCACTTTGCCTGCGCCAGTAATATTGACAACTAAGCCGCGCACCAGGAACAGGGCAGCAAGATCATCGTAGGCTTTATCGAGTTCCACGCCCAGCATCAGTCCGCGGCCGCGAATGTCGACCACTTGTTGCAGTGTGCCGAGTTTTTGACGTAATTGCTTTTTCAGGAAATTGCCGGTTTCAGTAGCTTTCTCGAGCAGCTGCTCTTCTTCGATAATCTGCAGCACCGTATTACCAACATGGCAGGCGAATGGATTGCCGCCGAAGGTCGTACCATGACTTCCTGGCTGGATCAGTTCAGCAGCATCGCCGCGAGCGGCGCAGGCACCAATTGGGATTCCGTTGCCGAGTGCCTTCGCACTGGTAACAATATCCGGAAGGATGCCGTCATGCTGATAGCCAAACCATTTGCCGGTACGGCCGATGCCAGCCTGGATTTCGTCCAGTATCATCAACCAGCCATGTTGATCGCAGAGCTGTCGAATTCCAGCCAGATACCCTTCATCCGGCACGATGATGCCACCTTCGCCTTGAATGGGTTCCAGCATCACAGCCACCACATTCGGGTTGTCCGCGTGGGCTGCAACCGCATCGATATCGTTGTAGTCGACGTGGATAAACTCTGAGACTAAGGGTTCAAAACCGCGCTGAATATTCGGGTTGCCGGACGCTGAAAGGGTGGCCATCGTACGACCATGAAACGCGTGATTCATGGTGATGACGACCGGGTTGGCAATCGATTTTTTACGCGCATGTAAACGGGCGATTTTGATCGCTGCCTCATTTGCTTCCGCACCGGAGTTGCCGAAAAACACTTTGTCCATGCCAGAAACCTGGCAGAATTTGGTGCCTAGCTTGGCTTGCTCTTCAATATGGAACAGGTTGCTTGTATGCAATAGCTTTGTCGCTTGCAGCGAAATTGCCTGACTGATTTTTGGGTGGCAGTGGCCTAAGAAAGTCACCGCGATACCACCCAGTGCATCCAGGTATTCTTTGCCTTCAGCATCCCAAAGCTGACACCCTTCGCCACGGACAAAACTGACTGGTTGCCGAGCATAGGCATTCATCAACGCTGGTTCGGGGTACTGAGTGGGGCGGTCTTTGCGAAACTTCTTCAGTAGTTTTTGGAGCATGATGGCAGCAAGCGGTGCGACAGTAGTTAACAAATAAATGAAATTCAAAAAATAAAAGCGCCCGGAGGCGCTTTTATCGTCTGGTTTTACCGAGTTTACTCGGTCAGCGGGGCGTTTGAAAAGCCCCAGACACGTTTTACACGAAGTAAAAAATGCCTGCTAAGACGGCGGTCAACAAGAGGCTCATATGGATCACACCAGCCACGGAAGCCAATGGCCCCTGTTTGCCGAAGATGGCGTTGACTTCCAACAGGGCGATAATGGCCAGCACAATCCAAAGATCGGTGCCTAAGCCCTCGGTTGGGGACTGCGCTTTATGGGCTGACGCCAACATAAAGTAAGCCATAGGGCCTGAAAACAAAGTGTTAGTGCGTGACGCCAAGAGTGCTTTCGCGCCGGCTGCTGGTCCATCACCGGCTTTCATACCAAGGGCGATTTGCTGTGCTGGCCAAATAATCAGCCAGACGTTTAAGAACATCAGCGTGCCCATAGTGGCGCCAGCAATAATGTACTGGTTGAACTTAAGTGTGGCGCCGATGGTGTGTAATAAATACAAACCAGTCAGGAAGGTGAACATGGCGCCCCAACGGAACCACCACAGGGCGCTGGGTGCAAGTTTCGCTTTGGCGTCCGCCAGGCCCTCAGCGCTGGCAGCTTTGAAGTAGCCACCTTGAACAAAGTTAAAGTAATACAGCATACCGATCCACGTTATGCCGAACATCAGATGCAACCAACGACTAATAAAATTGATTTCTTCCATTTGGAGTTACCTCGTTATGTGTGGTCTCAGATGAGACGGGGCTGCGCTTCACATCACCAGTCACTGCATCGGTCTTCAACATCGTGAAATCGCGGTAACCATGGTTATACACCTTTTTCTGCGTGTGCGCACCCGTGCAGCATGCCCGCCAGCCCTTGACCTTTCAGGCATAAAGCCAGACACTACGCGCTCTGCAGAAGACCTTTATACGTGTTAAAGAAATCATGTCTGAAATCAAAAAAGTTGTATTGGCGTATTCCGGAGGTTTGGACACCTCGATCATTCTTAAGTGGTTGCAAGAAGAATACGGCTGCGAAGTGGTCACGTTTACGGCGGATATCGGCCAAGGCGAAGAAGTCGAGCCTGCGCGTGCCAAAGCCGAGGCCATGGGTGTTAAGAGTATTTATATCGATGATCTGCGCGAGGAATTTGCGCGTGATTACGTGTACCCAATGATGCGCGCTAATGCGATTTACGAAGGCGAGTATCGTCTTGGTACCTCGATTGCGCGGCCGCTGATCGCCAAGCGTTTAATCGAAATCGCAAATGAAACAGGTGCCGATGCCATTTCACATGGTGCAACCGGCAAAGGCAATGACCAAGTGCGTTTCGAGCTCGGTGCCTACGCATTGCGGCCAGACATTAAGATTATTGCGCCGTGGCGCGAGTGGGACCTGAACTCGCGTGAGAAATTGATGGCCTATGCAGCGGAGCACAATATTTCTGTCGAAAAGAAGAAAGATGGTAAGTCGCAATACTCCATGGACGCCAATCTCCTGCATATCTCGTATGAAGGCGGCATTTTGGAAGATCCTTGGGCTGAAGCCGAAGAAGATATGTGGCGTTGGTCAGTGTCGCCGGAAGATGCACCCGATCAGGCCGAGTACGTTGAACTCGAATTCAGCAAAGGTGACATTGTTGCGATTAACGGCAAGGCCAAAACGCCGGCATCAGTGATGGCCTGGTTGAACGAGGTTGGTGGTAAGCACGGTATTGGTCGTGATGACATCGTTGAAAATCGCTACGTCGGCATGAAGTCACGTGGCTGCTACGAAACGCCTGCGGGCACCATTATGCTGCGTGCGCATCGTGCCATGGAATCACTGACACTGGATCGTGAAGTGGCGCACTTGAAAGATGAGCTGATGCCAAAGTATGCGTCGTTGATCTATAACGGCTACTGGTGGAGCCCTGAGCGCGAGATGATGCAGGCGATGATCGACCAGTCGCAACGTCATGTAAACGGTACCGTTCGCGTCAAACTGTACAAAGGCAATGTGTCTGTGGTCGGACGTAAGTCAGATACAGACTCGTTATTCGACGAACGTATAGCGACATTTGAAGACGATCAAGGCGCGTATAACCAGGCAGATGCGGAAGGCTTTATCAAGTTGAATGCCTTGCGTCTGCGCATCGGTGCCAATCGCTAATCACGCGAACCTTGGGACCAGTGAGGGCATGGAGGTCATGCGCTGGTCCGTCATTGTGCCGCTACTCAATGAGGCAGCCAATATCCCGTATTTGACCGAGCACCTGATCGAATCAGGTGCCGATCAAGTGA